>CACYJP010000007.1 GCA_902774725.1 uncultured Lachnospiraceae bacterium | reverse complement strand
AACCGTCCCCATTGACTTATTTTTTTGGAGGCTGAAATGTTATATATAACGAATGGTAGAATTGTTGATCCGGTAACGGGGATGGATGAGGTTGGAGATGTAGCTCTTCATGACGGAATGGTTGTGGGAGCAGGAAGTGATCTCGACATAGAGGATGTAAAGGCTAAGTATGATGTGTCGGATTCTGATATAGAGGTGATAGATGCGACAGGGCTTGTTGTTGCACCCGGTTTAGTTGATACTCATGTCCACTTCAGGGATCCGGGATTTACTTATAAGGAGGATATCGATACCGGAGCGGCTGCAGCTGCAAGGGGCGGTTTTACAACGGTTGTTTGTATGGCAAATACCAAACCGGTTGTGGATAATGTAGAAACTCTTTCGTATATCCAGGAGAAGGGAGAGAAAACTCCTATTCATGTTCTTCAGACTGCTACGGTAACGAAGGGGATGGAAGGAAAAGAGCTGGTGGATATGGAAACACTGGCTGATGCGGGGGCTGCAGGCTTTACGGATGATGGTCTTCCGATTATGAGTGAAGAGGTGCTTTATCATGCGATGATGAAGGCGAAGGAGCTTGATCTTCCGGTGAGCCTTCACGAGGAGGATCCGCTTTTCGTGATACAGCCGGGTGTAAATATGGGTAAGGTTTCAGAGCAGCTTGGCTACGGTGGAGCCTCAAGAACAGCCGAGGATGTTATGGTGGCAAGAGATGTTGCGATGGCAGTAGAGACAGGAGCAACGCTTGTAATTCAGCATATTAGCTCAAGAAACAGTGTAGAGTTTGTGAGAGCGGGAAAGAAGCTGGGGGGAGATATACATGCTGAGGCAACTCCTCACCATTTTACACTTACTGAGGAAGCAGTGCTTAAGTACGGAACAAATGCAAGAATGAATCCGCCTGTCAGAGAGGAGTCTGACCGACAGGCTATAATAGAAGGAATAAAGGATGGAACGATAGATATAATCGTAACGGACCATGCACCGCATTCAAAGGAAGAAAAGGAGCGTGAGCTGGCGAAGGCTCCGAGCGGAATTATCGGACTTGAGACATCTCTCGGACTTGGAATAAAGGAACTTGTTCAACCGGGACACATAACATTATGTAAACTAATGGAACTCATGAGCAAAAATCCTGCGGAGCTTTATCGAATGATTCCGGGAAGCTTCAAGGTTGGTGCTCCGGCAGATATAGTTATATTCGGTGAAAATGAAGAATGGGTTGTAGGGGACTACGCTTCAAAGGCTGAGAATAGTCCATTTACAGGCTGGACTCTTCCGGGCAAGGTGCACTACACGATCTGTAATGGAAAGATAGCATATAAGTTTACATAACATCCTGGCGTAATATTTAGATAAATAGTAAACACTAGTGAGGAACTAATATGTCATATATAGTATTTGACAATGTGGAAAAGGAATATCGTGGTGAGGTGAATGTCCTTGCCGTAAGTGAATGCTCCTTCGAGATAGAAGAGGGTGAGATGGTAGCTATTCTTGGCCAGAGTGGTGCCGGAAAAACTACTATTCTTAACATGCTCGGAGGCATGGATAGTTCGACGGGCGGAAAAATAATCGTTGATGGAAAGAAGATATCATCGATGAAGAACCGCGCGCTCATCCAGTATCGCCGCCATGATATAGGCTTTGTATTTCAGTTCTATAATCTTGTAGCGAATCTTACAGCTCTTGAAAATGTAGAACTTGCCTGTCAGCTGTGTAAGGATGCATTTGAACCCGTGGAGGTTATGATTGAGGTCGGACTGAAAAAACGACTCGACAGCTTTCCAAGTCAGCTTTCAGGTGGCGAGCAGCAGAGAGTTGCCATAGCCAGAGCTATTGCTAAAAATCCTAAGATACTTCTATGTGATGAACCTACCGGAGCACTTGATTCTGAAACAGGAAAGAAGATAATCAGACTTCTTGTGGATACCTGCAAAAACAGAGGAGTGACAACTGTTATCGTCACTCATAATACAGATATTGCATCTGTTTGTGATAAGGTAATTAAAATCAAAAACGGCAGGGTGGATAAGATAAAGATAAATGAGAATCCGATGAATCCTGATGACCTTGACTGGTGATCATAAAAACGGATATTCTTTGGTGATATAGTTATGTTAACCAGAAACACGCTGAAAAAAATCAAACATTCATTCGGTAGATTTGCTTCACTTATAGCAATAATTCTTATCGGAGTAGGGTTTTATGCAGGTATACGTCAATCTATACCTGCTATTCGTGATGTCCAAAATACATTTACGAAGAATACCAATCTTATGGATATCCATCTGATGAGCACTCTGGGATTTACAGATGAGGATATAAGTGAACTGGAAAAACTCAAATTGACGGACAAGGTGACAGCAGGCTATAGCACGTATGTTTACGATGATGAGGATGTTTTGCGTGTTCTTTCTATAGATAATAACATAAACAGAACAAAGCTAAAGGATGGCACCAGACCTGTTACGGATGATGAGTGTCTGGCAGATGCATCCTTTTATAAGGTTGGAGATGTTATCACTGTTCGAGAGCCGGAAGGAGAAGAGGCAGAAGTATCTGAGTCTGAAGTATCTGAGTCTGAAGTATCTGAGGCGGAAGCATCTGAGTCGGAAGCTGACACTGCGACCGACGGTGATGCTCATGAAGAGGAGTCGGATGGAATACTAAAGATACATAAATACAAGGTAGTCGGAACTGTAGTCAGCCCTCTTTATATGGGAGAGGATTATGGCAGCGTAAGCATAGGAAACGGAGTGCTGAAGTCATACATCCTTGTTGATAAAGACTGTTTCAACATGGATGCTTATTCGGACATTTACCTTACAATAAAAAAGACTGAGAGGGATGTTCCTTATTCGAAGTCATATGATAAAAAGGTTGATGAAATAAAAAAACAGCTTGATAAGCTGAAGGTTACAAGACAGGAGGCCAGAGAAAAAGAGGTTTTTGAGAGGGCCAGACAGGCTGCTTATACTGAGGTAGAAAAGAGAAGAGAAGAGATACGTAAGGAGGTTCGAAAGGAACTCGAGGATCGTATCACTAAAGAGGTTGAGGATGAAAGAGAAAGACAGAAGGCTAAGCTTAAGGAAAAGGCTGCAAAGCTTGGAATTGGGCTTGATCTCCTGATAGAAACTCTTTCGGAACCGGCCAAGGCTTTGTTTGCTCCAATCGATGAGGCTGAAATAGCGGTAATGGTCGATGATGAGATAGATGAGGCTATGGCAGAAGCCATGGACGAAGCTAAGGATCAGGTGATTGAAGAGATAGAGGTTCCTGAGTGCAAATGGTATATAAACACCAGAACTGACGAAATGGCCACTTATAAAACTCTTCGTGATCAGTATAAAGAGGTAGAAGGAATAGCGGATATCATCCCTCTTTTCTTTATCGTTATTGTTATTCTGATGACATCAAATACTATGTCCAGAATGATTTCCGAGGAAAGAGGTGAGATGGGAACACTGACCTCACTTGGATACTCCAATCTGAGAATAATCGGAAGCTACATGATATATGTTCTTCTTGCTACATTTATAGGTGTGTTTGGAGGTTATTTCCTGGGAGTATGGCTGCTGCCGGGATTTGTCTACGGCTGCTTCCCACTGCATCTGCCTGATATCAGCTATATGGTTGACTGGAAAATGATAGCAGGGTCGCTTGCCGTTTCGCTCATCGTTATGACCGGAGTCACAGTGTACAGCTGTATGATGGAGTTGAGAAGAAAACCTGCTTATCTTCTCAGACCTGTTCCGCCTAAAAAAGGAAAGAAGCTTGCACTTGAAAAAATCACTCCGATATGGAGTCATCTTTCATTTTCATGGAAGATAACAATTAGAAATATATTCCGTTATAAAAGAAGAGTCATCATGACAGTGATTGGAATCGGCGGTTGTACATTTCTCATGCTTATTGGCTTTGCACTTAGAGACTCTATCAGTGTTATCGGAGATAAGCAGTTTAATGAAATAGTTCATTATGATGTTATGGCGGTGATGGATACCTCTGTAACAGGCTTTGATAAGATAGAGAGCGGCGATACTGAGCTGGACAAGCTTCTTGTTGATCCGCTTATGATGAGGCAGGAGAATCTTCAGATTGAAAGTGATGAGACCAGGGTGGATGTTTATCTGCTGGTGCCGGATCAGAAGAGTGAAAGATTCAGTGAATACTTTACTCTCAGAGCTGCCGATCCGCGCGATATCGGAAGTCAGTATAAGAAGGAGTATAAGAAGGGCGAGAAGCTCACCCTTGGGGATGACGGAGTTATTATTTCTCCGAGGATAGCATATAGGCTTGGACTTAAAATAGGTGATGAGCTTGTTCTTAAAAATGCTGATGAAGAAAAATTCACCGTAAAGATCAGTGCAATAAACGAGAACTATGTTTCTAATTATGTTTATATGTCGGAGGATCTTTACAGGGGAACCTTTAGACGTGGTGTTATGTACAATACCGTGGTTTCAAAGGCAGGGATCACTGATCCGGATGCACTTTCCAAAAAGCTTTATGATATAGACAGCTTTGTAAATGTAAGTATAGCCGAAAAAGTAAAGGACAAGTCTAATGAAGCGATAAAGGGACTGGACAGCATAGTAGCGCTTCTCGTTGTTATCGCGTCACTTCTTGCTTTTACGGTTATATACAATCTTATTTCAATAAGTATCAGTGAAAGAACACGTGAGATAGCAACGCTCAAGGTGCTCGGTTTCACACCGGTCGAAACTAATAATTATATATACCGCGAGACCATTATAAGCAGCATCATCGGAATTATAATAGGTTTGGCGATAACACCGTATCTTCATGGTGTTGTACTCAGCATCATAGGAGTGGATAATTTTGTTTTTGTAAGACATATAAAGATAGCAAGCTATATGTTTGCGAGTGGATTTGCACTTTTATTTACGATGATAATGATGATAGTTACATTTATCAAGCTGAGAAATATCAACATGATTGAATCGCTTAAGTCAGTGGATTAGACGAGGCAGACAGTCCGGTTCAATGACAGATTATTTGCATTATTTGCAAAATCCGAGTATAATTAATTGGATTGTGGCATAGTGCCATATATTTTATAGAATACACAGGGTGGAGGGCTAAGAATATGAAGTTTATTCATACAGCCGACGTACATCTTTTTGCGACCCCGGATGCTGAGTTTGAATGGGGAGAAAACAGAACAAAGGAAATAGAGGAAACCTTTGAGGTTATTATAGATGATTGTAATAAAAAGGATATAGACCTTCTTCTTATTGCCGGAAATCTCTTTGACAGGTCACCATCTGTTGAGGACCTTATTTTTGTTGATGACAAGCTGATGCGTCTTGAAAAGACGAGGACAGTGATTCTGCTTGGCTGTGACGATTATATAACTCCGGGTTCTGAGAGTGAGGCTTATAAGTTCAGATCACGTACAGTTATGCTTCCTCCGGAAAAGACTACAAATGCTTATCTTCGAGGCATAAACACCTGTGTAACCGGTTACAGCTATGGTAAGTCTCAGTACAGAGAAAGGATATTGGAGCAGATCGATCCCGGAAGAAAGGATGCGATAAATATCCTTATCGGTCATGGTGGAGATAATGACCACATGCCTTTCAGAAAAGAGAAGCTTGCTGCGAAGGGATATGACTACGTAGCAATGGGCTACATCCGTAAGCCTCTTCACATCCTGAAGAACAGAATGGCTTATGCCGGATCGCCTGAACCTCTCGGACCGAAGGAAACCGGACGTCATGGTTATGTTATCGGAGAGATAACCAGCGAGGGAACTGAGATCGAGTGGTGCCCGATAGCCAGACGTAATTATGTAGATATAAGTATTACAATGAAGCCTGAGCTCGATGGTAGAGAAGTGGTAAATAAGCTTGATGAAAAGATGATGAAGCTCGGAAATGAAAACATTTACAGAATCATTTTCAGAGGCTTTGCAAATCGTGATATAGACTTTGATCTGACAAGAATACACGAGAGATATAACATATACGAGATAGTAAATATGACTATTTCAAGCGAGGATGAAAAAATGCTTCGTGTGGAAAATGAGACCAATATGATGGGAAACTTCATCAGGGAGATAAGTGAAGCGTACACTGTAAATGAAGGAGTTCGAAGCAAGGCTCTGAGATATGGTATGGAAGCCTTGATCATGGCGGGAGAGAAAGAATAAATGCATCTTACAAAACTCTTAATCAGAGACTTTGGAAAATTTCATAACAAGAGCATGGATCTTGAGCCGGGTGTTAATATCCTGTACGGAGAAGAAGGCGCAGGAAAATCAACTGTCAGAGACTTTTTAGTGGGACTCATTTATGGTATTCCAAGAAGAGACGGAATAACCAAGGTTGGTTCAAATTATGAGCTGAGAAAGCCGGAGAATAGTACCGGGTATTCGGGAACTGCGTATATAAAGGACGATGAGAAGACATATCTCGTTGATCGTTCATTCCTTGCAGGAGCAAAGAAGGCTTCTGTTCTTGATGTGCAGTCCGGACGTGAGGTAAATCTCAAGTATCAGGATACTCTTTCAGGTACTATCATAGATACCGATAAGAATACATTTCTTGATACCAGATGTATAGTTGAAAATACATCAAACAGCATAGAGGGACTTCAGGAATATCTTACTAACATATCTCTTACAGGTACGGCTAATATAAACAAGGCTAAGGCTATAGAGTATCTGGAAAAAGAAAAGAAGTCACATGTTCCGAGACCTCTTATAAGAAGACTTGATGAGCTTGATAAAAAGCTTGCTGATTACGAGACTGTCGATGAAGATATAGAGGCGGTTGAGAATGAGATAAAGAAGGTCAATGAGGAATTCGTTATCGAGGCTGAGCGTCGTAAGCGTGAGGCAAGGCAGATGGTCGAAAACGAAGACGGAACTGTTACATTTGAGGAAAATGAAGAGCTTATTGAAAAAATCGATATGATCTCTGATAAGGTTCAGGGAAAAAGCTCAACTGATAAAAAGGTTGAAGAGCTCGAAAAGGAAGAAAAGGAAAAAAAGAAGAAGGAAAAGAAGGACATCAAGTTCACAGACAGGATACCTGTCATTATCGCAACAGGACTTTTTGTTATATTTGTTATAGGCGTTATAGTAAATATTTTGGATTTCGAGCCCGTAATAAAGAGTCTTTTCATTATTTTTACAGCTCTTTTTGTTATCCTTACTACACTTGATGGATTTAAAGCAAAGGGATATTTCGATTCGCAGTCGTCGGGTGGTGATACCCCGGATGAGGAAGAGTTCAAGCGTGTTCTCGAGGAACTCAAGGAAGAGGCGAAGGAACAGGAAGAAATTGAAATCGACATGGACTTTGCCAAGGAGTATCAGGAAAAGAAGGCTGAGCTTAAAGAAAAGGAAGATGCTCTTCTTACAAGAAGAAATGAGAGAAATAAGCTTCGTCATGAATTCGATACTGTTTTCAAGAAGAAGAGTGAGCTTGAGGAAGAGATTAACGCAATTGATCTTGCCATCAAGAAGATAAATGCACTTTCTGAATCTTTCAGAAAGGATGCATTCCATAATCTGCTTGGAAATGTATCAAGGTACATAAGCAGTATTTCAGACAACAGATTTAATTCTCTGATGTTTGATGATCTCGGAAGACTGATACTTAAGACTGACTACGGCCTTGTTCCTATTGAGAATCTTTCGGATGTTGATGCCGGTAAGGTTTATCTGGCTGTAAGGCTCAGTATAGCTAAGTATATGGCAAAGGAAAGCCTTCCGCTTATTATTGATGGAACTTCTATGCTTGAGAGTGCATCTGAGGTTAAGGCTCTGGCGGATTGTCTGAATGATATGAATGAGGAGCAGGTTATCATACTTACAGATGACTGGGGTATGGAATCAATGTTTAAAGCAAAGGGAATAAAAACTAATCTTATAAAGCTATGATAATAGATTTTCACACACATACATTTCCGGATAAAATTGCAGAATCGGCACTTGAGTCACTGGAAAATTCCAGCGAAACCAGGGCACATACAGATGGTACGAACAGAGGTCTTCTTGAATCTATGGAGCGCGCCGGTGTTGATATATCCGTTATACTGCCGGTTGTTACAAATCCGGATAAGGCTTATTCGATGAACACCTATGCGGCGCGGGTGAATGAGACGTTTTTAGAAGCCGGCTGCAAGAAGGGACTGTTTTCGATAGGTGGTATACATCCTGAAACGCCAAATATTAAAAATGTTCTGAAGGAGGTTAAGAACCTCGGACTAAAGGGAATCAAGCTTCATCCTGATTATTACGGAGTGATGTTTAATGACATCAGGATGAAGAGGATAATAGATATAGCTTCTGAACTGGGACTTTTTGTTATAACTCATGCAGGTATGGATATAGGACTTTATCCACCTATATGCTGTACGATTGATTCAATTATTGATGTTCTTAAGGATGTTAAGCCTGAAACTCTAGTTCTTGCCCATATGGGTGGCTGGATGAACTGGGAAGAGGTTACTGAGAGACTTGCACCGGTTGTGAGAGAGTATAATGAGGCATTATCCGGACAGATAGTTGATTCTTCGAAGGGTGTCTTCCTGGACACTGCATTTTCGATTGGTGAGATCAGCTGGCTTGACGCTGACTCTCACAGAGATTATCATCAGATGTCAGATGAATATTTTGGACTAATGGTAGAAGCCTTTGGAACAGATAGAATTCTTTTTGCAACTGATAGTCCATGGGCAGATCAGAAGGATTATGTGGACAGGGTTGGAAGAATTATAAATGAAAAGTTCGGTGCTTCAGGAGAGGAAGCATTAGAGAATATATATCACAAGAATGCTGAGAGTATACTTTGTTTTTAGAGCTGCAGAAGTGAACTTGCTTATGCGGCTTTTTTGATACATTTTAAAAGGTTTATTTTTGCTTGTGGTTGCTTGATTTTGTTAGGTTTATCAAGTATACTGATTAGATGGTGTTTTTAACCCATCTGAACCCTAGGTAATACATGATTAATTAATCATGTCTAAAGAATAAAATGGAGGAACATGTTGTGGCAGAATTATTAAAGGTAAACGATTTACATGTAAGTGTTGCTGAGACTGAGATACTTCATGGTATCAATCTTGAAGTCGGTCCCGGAGAAACACATGTCATAATGGGACCTAATGGTGCCGGTAAGTCTACACTCGGATATGCAATAATGGGCAATCCGAATTATGAGGTAGGAAAAGGAAGTATCATCTTCAAGGGAGAGGATATAACCGATGAGGAAACAGCTGAAAGAGCTAAGGCCGGTATCTTTCTTTCGTTCCAGAACCCTATCGAGGTTCCGGGTATCTCACTTTCAAACTTTATCAGAAATGCAGTAGATACCAAGACAGGAACAAGAGCAAGGCTTTGGGACTTCCGTAAGAATCTCGAGAAACAGATGGAGCTCCTTGGAATGGATAAGTCTTATGCTGACAGAGACCTGAATGTTGGATTTTCAGGTGGTGAAAAGAAGAAGGCAGAAATCCTTCAGATGCTTATGATGAAGCCTGATCTTGCTATTCTTGACGAGACAGATTCAGGACTGGACGTAGATGCAGTAAGAACAGTTTCTGACGGCGTGAAAGCATTCCATGATAGTGGGGACGGCTCACTTATCATAATCACACACAGCACAAGGATTCTTGAGGCTCTCAAGGTTGATTATACACACATCCTTGTTGATGGTAAGATCGTTGAGACAGGTGATGCTTCACTGGTTGATGAGATAAATGCAAACGGATTTGAAAGATTTGTTGGTTAACATAAAATAAAGGAAAGAAAATGGCAGATAAAGAAAAAACATATGTAGAAGACGTGGATAGAAGCCTGTATGACTTCCGAAATGTAGATGAGGATGTTTACAAGGTTGCTGAGGGTCTGACTCCTGAAATCGTAAGACAGATATCAAAGGAAAAGAATGATCCTGAGTGGATGCTTGAACTGCGTCTTAAAGCACTTGATATTTATAACAACATGGAAATGAAGGAGTGGGGACCGCCAATCGACGGACTTCACATGGAGAATATAGTTACATATATAAAGCCTAAGGACAACAAGATGAGTGCCGACTGGGATGAGGTACCTGAAGAAATTAAGGATACCTTTGAAAGACTTGGAATTCCACAGGCTGAGAGAGAGTCGCTTGCCGGTGTAGGTGCACAGTACGATTCAGAGCTTGTTTATCACAATGTTCGTGAGGAAGTAGCAGCTCAGGGAGTTATCTATACCGATCTGGAGTCCGCTATGCATGGTGAGTACGGGGATATGATAAGAGAACATTTTATGACTCTTATTACACCTCAGGATCATAAGTTTGCAGCACTTCATGGTGCAGTTTGGTCAGGTGGATCCTTTGTTTATGTACCACCGGGCGTGACTGTTGAAATTCCTCTTCAGTCTTATTTCAGACTTAATGCGCCGGGAGCCGGACAGTTTGAGCATACTCTCATAATTGTTGATGAGGGAGCGGATCTTCACTTTATCGAAGGTTGTTCTGCGCCTAAGTACAACGTAGCAAACCTGCACGCCGGTGCAGTTGAGCTTTTTGTAGGAAAGAACGCAAGACTCAGATACTCTACTATAGAGAACTGGTCTAAGAATATGTACAATCTGAACACAAAGCGTGCCACAGTAGAAGAGGGCGGAAAGATGGAATGGGTATCAGGTTCATTTGGTTCTCATACATCTTATCTGTATCCTATGACAATTCTTAAGGGCGATGATTCCAAGGTTGAATTTACCGGAATTACATTTGCGGGAGAGGGGCAGAATCTTGATACCGGAATGAAGGTTGTTCATACCGGTGCTCGTTCCGTATCGACTGTAAATACAAAGTCTATTTCAAAGAGTGGCGGAATCAGTACATTTAGAAGTGCTGTTGTTATCGGTCCAAACGCAAAGGGAGCAAAGTCGGCGGTTGACTGCTCATCGCTTATGCTTGATGACATATCAAGATCCGATACTGTCCCTGCAATGGATGTAAGATGTGACGATGTTGATATCGGACATGAGGCTAAAATCGGACGTATCTCTGATGAGGCGATATTCTATCTCATGAGCCGCGGTATCTCCGAAGAGGATGCTCGTGCAATGATCGTAAGCGGCTTTGCAGACAACGTATCAAAAGAGCTTCCGCTTGAGTATGCAGTTGAAATGAATAATCTGATCAGACTTGAGATGAAAGGTTCGATTGGATAGAGGCTAGCAACACATTAAAATTAAAAGAGGAAAATAATGAGCGAAATAGCAATTAATAAACTGCCGGTCCCAACGTGGACATGGCTTAAGGTAAATGAATATACGGTTGCGGTTCCTGACAAGTTCGAAAAGGCTGAGGGCTTGGTTGATACAATGCCGGAAGAGGTTAAAGTCGGAAAGGTTGATTTCACCTCTGTATGCCTTGGCGATGTTGAGCTTGGAGCGGGCGAGGAATTCAGAAGGATATCACATGCGGCTAAAACCGGTGGTGCATCTTATACTGTACCTGCCGGTGTGAAGGTTGAGGAGCCGATAAGGATTTCTTACGATTTGGGTAATGATTTTTCAGAAGTGGGTAAGCTATCCAGAACAGCGATAGTTCTTGGTGAGGATTCTGAACTTACAGTCGTTATGACCTTTAAGGGCTGTCCTAAGTTCGGCGCTAATGATATAAGAATAAAGGCTGCAAAAACTGCAAAGCTTACACTGGTTGAAATCTTTGATTTTGAAGATGGTGCGAATTTTGTGGATAGCATTGGTGGTCGTTATCTGGAAAAGGGTGGTCTTAAGCTGATTCAGATAAAGAACGGAAAGGGAAGTGTAGCCCTCAGCTGCTGTGCTGATCTTGATGGTTACAAGAGTACACTTGATATCGATACAGGCTATCTCGTAACCGGTGAGGATAAGCTCGATATCAACTATGTTGCAAGACATAGAGGTGCAAAGACAGATACGAAAATAAGTGTCAGTGGTGTTCTTCGTGATAAGGCTGATAAGACCTTCCGCGGAACTATTGATTTTATCAAGGGTTGTAAAACAGCAACCGGTGATGAGAGAGAGGATGTACTCCTGATGGATGAAGGAGTTCATAATAATACGGTTCCTCTTATTCTCTGTGCTGAAGAGGATGTAGAGGGTGCGCATGGTGCATCCATCGGAAAAATCTCTGAAGAGATACTTACATACTTTGCAAGTCGTGGTATTCCTGAAGCTGAGGTTACAGAGCTTATGGCTAAGTCAAGAATAGATGCTGTTGCAGGAAGAATTCCGGATGATAAGACAAGGGAGCTCTTCCTTGCCTCAAAGGAAGAGGCTATAGAGATAGCTGAAAAACATATGGAAGATAGTTAAAATATAGAGTAATGCTTTAAAAAGGACGGTAAGTAACTTGAACGTAAATGATATAAGAAAGGACTTTCCTTTTTTCGAGAAGTCAACACTTGCATATCTTGATAATTCAGCGACAACGCAGAGACCACGGCAGGTGGTTGAAGCAGTAGCTGACTATGAATATCATCATAATTCCAATCCTTTCAGAGGGCTTTATGAGCTGTCGATCGATGCGACAGAGAGATACGAGGCTGCAAGAGCAAAGGTCGCAGGATTCATAAATGCTGAATCAGATAAAGAAATCATATTCACACGAAATGCATCTGAGAGTCTTAATCTTGTCGCTTATTCTCTTTCAGAGATGCTTAACAAAGAAGGAAAACTCGGTGAGGGTGATGAGATAATAACTACAGTTGTTGAGCATCACAGCAACATGCTCCCGTGGAGACTTGCTGCTGAGAGATATGGTGCGACAGTAAAGTTTCTGGAATGCGAAGAGGATGGAAGCTTTTCACTGGATAGATTTAAAGAACTTCTGACAGACAGAACCAGGATAGTAGCTATGACCGCTATGTCCAACATCTTCGGTCGAGTTATAGATATAAAAGCTTTTGCGGGTGCTGCTCATGAGGTGGGAGCCTATTTCATAGCAGACGGTTCGCAGAGTGTTCCTCACAGTAAAACTGATGTGCAGGATCTGGATGTAGATTTCCTGGCATTCTCCGGTCACAAGATGCTGGCACCTATGGGAATAGGAGTGCTCTATGGAAAACAGGAGATACTAGAGAAGATGCCGCCGTTTTTGTCCGGTGGTGAGATGATAGAGTATGTAACGCTGGACAGCATCACTTATGCTGAATTACCTCACAAGTTTGAGGCCGGAACAGTAAATGCAGGCGGAGCGGTAGGTCTTGCTGCAGCAATTGATTACATAGAGTCAATAGGTTTACATAATATTGAAGAGCGAGAACTTGAGCTTACTAAAATAGCGCTGGATGGAATGAAGAAGATTCCACACGTAATCGTTCTTGGCTCTGATGCGGCAGAAGAACACCATGGAATACTCACCTTTAAGATAGAGGGAGTACATCCGCATGATATAGCAGCTATAATAGCAGACTCGGATGTGGCAGTACGTGCTGGACATCACTGTGCTGAGCCGCTGCATCAGTTTATCAAAATACCTTCAACCACAAGAGCCAGCCTTATGTTCTATAATACAGAAGAAGAGGTGGAGAGGCTCCTGGAGGTTATGTCAAAGATACGCCCTATGATGGGTTACCCTGATTAATTAATAAAGAGGAAGATTATGGAAAACAGAACATTTTACAATGAAATACTCACAGAACACAATATCCGTCCGATGCACAAGACCAAGCTTATGGAGCCACAGAAGTCTCTTCGTGGTGTGAATCCATCGTGCGGAGATGATATAACACTTCAGCTCAATGTATCTGACGACGGAATAATTACAGACGGAGCATTCTTCGGTGATGGCTGTGCGATCAGTCAGGCAAGTGCAGATATGATGCTTGAGCTTGTGATCGGAAGAAGTGTGGAAGAATCACTTAAGCTGAAGGATACATTTCTTAAAATGATTAAGGATAAGGTTACTGATGAAGAGCTTGAGATGCTTGAGGAAGCAGGCTCTCTGAAGGATATATCACACATGCCTTCACGAGTAAAGTGTGCAGTTCTTGGCTGGCGCACACTTGAAGAGATACTGAAGGAGGGCAGCGAGACAACGGAGGTTACGACAGAGTAAACCATGGGTAAAACATTTTATTTTGACTGGGAAGTAAAACTGATGGAATGGCTTCAGGGATTTATCGGCGATTTCGGTGCTCAGGTTGCATCGGTTATGTCGATGCTCGGTGAGGAAGTGATTCTTGTCGCCATTCTTGGATATATCTTCTGGTGCTATGATAAGAATCTTGGAAGATTTATAGGTATGAATATTCTGGTGGGACTGATAATGTGTCCTATGCTTAAGAATGTTATGCTCAGAAGACGTCCTTATATAGATAATCCATCGATAAAGTGTCTCAGACCGGTTGCCTCTGATGCACCGATTACGGATATAGCATCACAGGGGTTTTCGTTCCCTAGTGCGCACACGATGAATTCAACTACATCGTATCTGTCAATCCCGGTTTTTACTAAGAATAAGAAGCTGCTTATTCCGGCAATCATCATTCCGATTATTGTCGGTGTTTCGAGAGTTATGCTGGGAGTTCATTATCCTACAGATGTCTTGTTCGGATGGGTAGTCGGAACGATCGTAGTTTTCGGAATGTCTGCTATTCAGAAAAGAGTAAAGAGAATAGAGATATTATATGCAATTGTTACGGTTATAGCCCTGATGGGTGTTTTTTACTGCAGGACAGAAGACTACTTTACATGTCTTGGACTTATAATCGGATTCTTTTCAGCTGATATTTTTGAAAGACGTTATGTAAACTTCAAGGAAACACGTAATCCGATAGAAAGTGTAATAAGAGTTTTAGGTGGCTTTGCTACATACGGAGTTTTGAATTTTCTTATCAAAGCACCGTTTTCAAAGGAATTTCTTGAAACGAAAGCAGCAGGTCCTTTTGCACTCAGAGCTTTTAGATATGCAGTTATTGCATTTGTTGCATTTGGATTATACCCTATGTTATTTGGAAAGCTAGGAAGGTTATTTAACAAGAATGAACATAGAGAAGGCGAAGGAAATAATTGATAGAGACTATGAAGGTGTTCTGAAGGCAAGTTCGCTCTGCCTTGATACTCGGGGCGAAGCACCATTCATCAGGGTAAGAGGCTTTGATGATATGAATGGCATAACTGCCGGCTTTACTACAAGGCTCGGTGGTGCCAGCAGAGGAGCTTTCTCATCGCTCAATCTTGGTATTAACACTGATGATAATGAGCGAGCTGTTATGGAGAATTATCGCAGAATCGGAGTGAGCATGGGGATCGACCATACAAGGATATCCTGTACTCATCAGGTTCATAAGTCGAACGTTCTCGTTGTGACAGAAGAGGATGCGGGCGACGGAATAGCAAGGCCGCGTACACATTTTGAGATAGATGCGCAGGTGACCAATGTAAAGAATCTCCCGCTTATTGTATATACTGCTGACTGCGTTCCGATAATCCTTGCCGATCCCGTAAGCCGTGCTATCGGTGTAGCGCATGCGGGCTGGCGTGGAACAGTAGCCGGAATTGCGGCGAAGACAGTTGAAAAGATGGTTTCTGAATATGGGTGTCTCCCGGAAAATATCCACGCTGCTATCGGTCCATCAATCGGGCCGGACAATTACGAGGTGGATGAAGCGGTCATTAGTGAGATATACAGATGTCCTTATATAGATATGAGTGATGCAAATGTATCATACCTCGATATGAAAAAAGAAGAGGTTGATCCGTCGGAAAGACCGAAGGAGGATGTTTACGTCAGGTGCAGAGCAAAGAGCTACACAACACACCGTGGAAATCCGTATATACTTTTCAGGACAGTAAAAATCAGAGACAGATATATGCTTAACCTTTGGAACCTGAATGAACTTATTCTGGTCAATGCAGGTCTTAAGTCGCAAAATATATATAATACAAAGCTTTGCACGATGAAGAATCATGATATATTCTTTTCTTATAGGTATGATAAGGGTGTGACCGGACGTGGGGCTGGAATCATATGTCTGACATCTTAGCTTTATCTCAGCGAGAGAAAACGCTTCTTTAGGCGGGGAATAGTGACAGTTGGATTATTAATATAAACAAAACCGGAGGAAGGTATGAAGTTTAAGAAACTTGTTTGTTTAGTACTTATAACAATAATGGGCTGCATGATGTTAAATGGCTGTGGTAATAAAAATGCAGCATCGAAGGATAAATATGGAATCATCACTTCGTCTGATGTTCAGGCAGAACAGATAAAAAAGAAGATGAAGGTTGAAGATAAAAAAGAAGTGGCAGACATGACATTTTATCTTGGTACTATGAAGGATCAAAATGTTGTACTTGTCAAAAATGAAATAGGAAAGGTAAATACTGCTACAGCGACACAGATACTTCTCGATAAATTCGGAGCTACCAAGATCATAGAGGCAAACTCTTTTGTTTCACTTAAGGACGATTACAAAGAAGGAAGTATTCTTGTTGCGACTGAAACAATACAGTCTGATTTTGATGCCACAGGTGCAGGTTATGCACCGGCAGAGATTCCTGCAACAGGACTTGGTGCCTTTGCAACAGATGTCGAGCTTCATAAAACGGCACTTGATGTTGCGAAGAAGACAGCTTCTGCCGATAATGTATTTGAGGTCAGTGTCTGCTCCGGTGATAAGTATGAGTTGACTAATGATGAAATAGATAAGATCGTGAAGGATCACGACGGAGATGTTTATGATATGGATAGTGCGGCTTTAGGTCAGGTGTGCTATCTGAATGGAATACCATATATCATAGTTGGCAGTGTGTCGACGCCTGATGCTCCGGCAGATGCAACTGCGGAGATAGTTGAAAAAATAGTTGGTACTGATTAAATGGAAGTTAAGAAAAGTAGAAACTCCAATATAGAATTGCTCAGAATTCTTATGATGCTGCAGATCATATTTCTACATGTTTCAGAGTATGGTGAGTACAGCGATATAGCTTCGCTCCTTGAAGGAAAGACCGAGCTTATTTACTGGGTACTGTGGCTGATGTGCCGCTGTCCGGTTTTCGTATTCATCATAATCATGGGTTATTTTCTGAGTGAAACAAAGACTGATTTCAATAGGAAGAGGATGCTTAAGGCATATCTTCCTATGTATTTTTATTCCCTTGCGATACCATTTGTCTATGGTATCTTCAGACCGGAGGAAGTGACGGATGAGCTTAAGATAAAGGCATTTATACCATTTCTTTCAAGAACATGGTATTTTATGACGCTTTATCTGCTGGTGCTTATTCTTTCGCCTTATCTTAATAAGATGGTGAGAGGACTTACCAGAAATCAGTTTCTGGGACTTCTGGGGATATGCTTCTTTATGCTCTGTATCTGGCAGCCGCTAAGCATGCTTGAGCCCTTCGAAGGAATAATCGGTCTTAAGAAAATCCTTTCAACGCAGGGTGGAAAGAGTCTTTATGATTTCATCTTTATGTACCTTCTGGGTGCATATATGAGGCGTTATCATATATTCAGCAGTCACAACAACGAGTCGGATAATCTGTGGAACAAGCCGTTTATCTATCTGGTTGGTTTTCTGCTTCTTGGTCTGATAAATGTATTTATTGTCTATAAGTATCCGGATGATGGAATAGACTCTGTTATAGGCTATAATGATAATCCGCTTGTGGTGCTTCAGTGCACCTGTATCTTCAGATTCTTTGAGAAGCTGGACTTCTCGAGATATGAAAGGGCAGGTCGGATAATAAACTATATAAGTATCGGCAATCTCGGAGTATATATGATACATGAGCATCCTTTGCTCAGGCATCTTATATGGGATGAGATATTTACGATAGATAACATATCCTTCTACACGGGGATTGGTTATCTGTTTAAAATAATAGGTATTATTCTTGTGATTTATATAGCATGCTGGTCGATCGACTGGATAAGGAGAATGCTGGCTACATTGATAAAGAAGGCGTATATATCGCTAAAGGGTGAAGTGGTCTGATGACAAAGGGGAGAAAAAAGAGAATTAAAAATAACATCCTCTCATGGGTGATGATCATAACCGGTGCAGTCATTGCGGCTTTTGCGCTGGAGGAGTTCCTTGCGCCTAATCATATACTTGATGGCGGAGTTACGGGTATCAGTATGATCCTCAGTCATTTCATATCCTGGAAGCTCGGAATACTTGTGGTTATTCTGAATATACCGTTTATAATAGTCGGATTCAAAAAGCTTGGTAAAGGATTCATTCTCAGGACTGTAGTGGCGATAGTTGTGTTCTCCGCTATGACAGGAGTGTTCGAGGAGATGACCAATGCTACTGAAGATATAATACTGGCGACTACATTTGGCGGCGTTCTACTGGGAGTAGGAGTTGGCCTTGTTCTGAGAGGCGGTGCGTGCCTGGACGGAACTGAGATAGTTGCAATTCTGATAAGCAAGAAGCTGTCTATATCAACCGGACAGATAATACTATTCTTCAATGTTATCATTTATTCTGTTGCGGCGGCTGTTTTCGGACTTGACCGCGGTATGTATTCACTCCTGATGTACTTCATTACCTCAAAGGTTATAGATATCGTTGAAATAGGCTGGGACAATACCAAGTCGGTTATGATAATCACCGACAAGGGAAAAGAACTGGCGCAGGATATATATGTTCAGC
This sequence comes from uncultured Lachnospiraceae bacterium, assembly GCA_902774725.1. Classification (GTDB taxonomy): domain Bacteria; phylum Bacillota; class Clostridia; order Lachnospirales; family Lachnospiraceae; genus Eubacterium_Q. Next base: position 40,336 of record CACYJP010000007.1, on the reverse strand, counting down.
TCGGGCGTACAGTCACATTTATGCAGGGACAGGGACTTGTCAGCAGCGAAACAAAGGATATTCTTTATTGCGTGGTGACGCGTGCTGAGATATTTGAATTAAAGAGAATAATAAACTCTGTCGAGGGTAGTACATTTACAACAATTTCGGATGTTTCCGAGGTTGTGGGTAATCATGTAAAGTCCAGCAGAAAAAAGATACAGATAGAGAAAACTCTGGCGGAAAAATAATGCTATATTTGTTTAATTTGCCACTTGTTTTTAGTAATAAACTGGAGTATAATTTCGAACAATCATTTTAAATATAAGGAGGAAAAATCATGGCAACCTATATCACAGAACCATCTCATACATTTAATGAGTACTTACTTATCCCGGGATATTCATCAAGTGAGTGTGTACCTGATAATGTAAGTCTTAAGACTCCACTTGTTAAATTCAAAAAAGGTGAAGAGCCGGCGATAGAGATGACAATTCCTATGGTATCAGCTATCATGCAGTCTGTATCAGGTGACAGACTTGCTATAGCACTTGCAAAAGAGGGCGGTGTTTCATTTATTTACGGATCACAGTCAGTTGAAGATGAAGCAGCTATGGTTGCCAAGGTTAAGGCATATAAGGCAGGATTTGTTAAGAGTGATTCCAATGTGAGTCCTGAGAACACACTTGGAGATATACTTGCACTCAAGGCAAAGACAGGTCATGCAACAGTTGCAGTTACTGAGGACGGAACAAACCAGGGTAAGCTTGTCGGAATAGTATCAAGCAGAGATTACCGTGTAAGCCGTATGGGTAACGATGTAAAGGTTAAGGAGTTTATGACTCCGCTTGAGAAGCTTATAACAGCTAAGGCCGGATGTACTATTTCAGAGGCAAATGATGTTATCTGGGATAACAAGCTCAATTCACTTCCTATAGTTGATGAGGAAGGTAGACTTGACAGCTTCGTTTTCAGAAAAGACTATGATGAGCATAAGAAGAATCCGGGTGAGCTCCTGGATGATCAGAAGAGATATATAGTAGGAGCCGGAATCAACACACGTGATTATGCTGAGAGAGTTCCTGCACTTATCGAAGCAGGCGCTGATGTACTTTGTATAGATTCATCAGAGGGATTCTCAGACTGGCAGAAGTTTACTCTTAAGTGGATCAGAGATAATTACGGAGATTCAGTAAAGGTAGGAGCCGGAAATGTAGTTGACAGAGAAGGCTTCAGATTCCTTGCTGATTGCGGTGCAGACTTTATCAAAGTCGGAATCGGTGGTGGTTCTATCTGTATCACTAGAGAGACAAAGGGTATCGGACGTGGACAGGCTACAGCACTTATCGAGGTTTGCCAGGCACGTGATGAGTATTTCGAAGAGACAGGTATTTATATCCCTGTATGTTCAGATGGTGGAATCGTTTATGATCACCACATCACACTTGCACTTGCTATGGGAGCTGATTTCGTAATGCTTGGTCGTTACTTCGCAAGATTCGACGAAAGCCCTACAGCAAAGCTTCTGCAAAGCTTCTTGTAAATGGTAATTACGTAAAAGAGTATTGGGGCGAAGGATCAAACCGTGCTCGTAACTGGCAGAGATATGATCTCGGAGGAGACAGCAAGCTTCATTTCGAAGAGGGAGTTGATTCCTACGTACCATATGCAGGACCACTCAAGGACAATGTGGCAAGATCACTCAGCAAGGTTAAGTCAACTATGTGCAACTGCGGAGCACTTGATATCAAAGAATTCCAGTCAAAGGCTAAGCTTACACTTGTTTCATCTACAAGTATTGTAGAAGGTGGAGCACATGATGTAATCCGTAAAGAGAGCGGACCTGTTTCAACAGAGCAGTAAATAATCTGAGTAGTAATTAAACAGAACAGTATAAAATATGACCGGCGGATTTACCGCCGGTCATTTTTATACGATGAGAACTGCCACCTTTGACTTAAGCCATATGGCCATTTATCCACTCCATTATGTCATTATAAACGATTTCTTTATTTGGCTCATTTAGTATCTCGTGCCTTGCGTCAGGGTAGAGTACACAGTCTATATCTGTTATACCGGCTTTAACGTACTGCTGGTAAGCAGTCTTTACGCCCTTTCCAAGTCCACCGACAGGATCCTTTTCGCCGGATGTAATAAGTATCGGCAGAGTTTTCGGAACTCGCTCTATATTTCTCTTCTGATTATCGAAAAGAACAGTGCTGAGAAGCGCTTCGAAGCCGCTGGTTGTGAATAAGAAGCCACAGCGTGCATCGGCAAAGTATGTCTTCATTATCTCCGGATCACTGCATATCCAGCTGTTTTCAGGATCGGTGTTTGTTGTGTCGAAAGCCTTATATGCTGAGTTATAAGTCATCTCCTGAAGACTTTCTGCTCTGTAGTGCCATCCCTTAGAACGAGCCAGCGCTCTTACAAGGGTGAGACCAACTCTGGTTTTAGTATCGGACTCACTTCCTGTTCCGACTATGATTGCTCCTGCAAGTCCTTCGCCCTTATGAGTGAGATATCTTCTGAGAAGATAGGAGCCCATACTATGTCCGAGCATAAAGTACGGGATACCCGGATATCTCTTCTGGGTGAGAACTCTTAAGTGATGTATATCTCTTACAAGTGCTCTGGCAGGAGAATTCTCGGTTATATATCCCCAGTCCTCAATACTGTTTACAGATTGACCGTGTCCCAGGTGGTCATGTCCCACTACCAGAAATCCGTTTTCTCTGAGGAAATTCGCAAAATCATCATATCTCTCGATATATTCACACATTCCGTGAATCAGCTGAACAACAGCCTTTGGCTGTCCGGCCGGAATCCACTGTACTGCGTGAATGCGAGTTACCTCATCAGAAGACAGAAATGAAACATTTTTCTTCATGATAAAAATAAACCTCCAATTTTGTTTTTGCCCAAAAGATTTGTTAAAATACCTATGAACTATGATAACATATAGACGGTTTATGTGTCTATGTTAAGTAGTATATCGATTTCTAATATATCGGTATTTATATTTGCACATTTGAATTTTGATAATATGCAAAAACTGCACATTGAATAATTACGAATATGCAAAAATTGCACATTGTGTTGACAAAGATATGCAAATATTGCATAATCAATGTGAGAGGAGGTGCAATATGACTTTAAAAGAGTTAAGAGTATCTCGTAAACTCACTCAGGAAGAAGTGGCTGCTGATTTAGGTATTTCTCTACGATCATACATAACATATGAAAATGATCCCAAAAAAGAGAAGACTATAAAATATAAGTACTTTATGAGTGAAATCGAAAAGTATAATAAGATTGATGAAGAAAATGGAATATTATCTATTGAAGACATAACAAAAGCTTGTTCTGATGTTTTTGATTCGTTCAAGGTTGATTATTGTATCCTTTTTGGTTCTTATGCCAAGAATAATCCCAACGAAAAAAGTGATGTCGATTTACTTGTTTCCACAACGGAAACTGGTTTAAAGTACTATGAAATGGTAGAATTATTACGTGAAAGGCTTTTAAAAAAAGTAGACGTGTTAGATCTGAAGCAGGTTGTTGGAAATGAAAAACTATTGGACGAAGTTTTGAGGTGTGGAGTAAGGATATATGGGTAACGACAAGAATGATAAGTATTATATCGATAAGATAATGGAAGATATAAGCTTTATTATAAGGAATACAAAAGATATTAGTAAGGAAGAGCTGGGACAAAATGAGGTTTTACTTGATTCTATGATGTTCAGATTAATTCAAATATCAGAGAATTCAAAAAAACTAAGTGATAATTACAAAGAAAAAAATTCAAATGTACCATGGCTGGCTATTTATGGTCTTAGAAATAGAATAGTTCATGATTATGGAAATGTTGATTTGAGTATTATTTTTTCAACTCTTAAAAATGACATTCCGGAACTACAAGACTTATTAAATGAAATCAAATGATCATGAAGAAGGAAAAAAGATGGCATCAATTGTGTTTATTATAGTATCAATAATTGCACAAATATTTATATGTGTTGAGGTGGGAGGACTTTCTTCAACTGCAATCAGTTATAGTTTAGAGGGGTCAGCTGCATTTGCGGCCGCTCTTGTTGTTTTGCTGTTTATTGCGGTCAGGTTTTTTGTTGATCGTATGTATGTTAAGGAAATCAACCGAACTCTCTTTTCTCCGATTGTGACAGATGTAGCTATGTATACAGTTGGAACAGTTGTTATGGTGGTTTCACTTGAACTTTTTTCGGGCAATAACATATCCAGACCGCTTGCGATAACTATCATATCAGCTATGCTGTTTATGCTGGTCGAGAAGGATGTATATCTTCACCCGGATGTGTATGGTAAAAAAATAGAGAAGAGCATACTTGATGATTTAGATGATGAACCGGATGAGCTGAGCGACGATTCAAATGATGATTCAGATGATGATTCAAGTGATGATCTGAAAGAGAGTAGTGAAGAAGAAAAGCTCTGGCCTGAGGGAGAAGACAAGCAGGAAGATTCTCTGGCCGAGGCACTCAAAATAGCGGAGAGTTTATCGGTTAATACGAGTGATGAGACAGGTGATAATTTGAGCAACGAGCCTGTTGAGGAATCAGGAGATCCAAAGCGTGAATTCGAGGCTGAAGGAGTGGAAAAAGAAGTTTCATTTGTTTCAAGAAGCTTTGATGCCAAAGAGTCTGAGAATGATGATAATGAAGATGATGAATCAGATGATTATAAACCAGATGATTCCGGCCGTATCATAATCACAGAAATAATAAAGAATCTTATGTACATAGCAACAGCGGTGTTTGGTGCTTTTGTGCTGAGAGACGTCTTTGCTCAGAAATATGGTGTGCTCTATTATATGGTGCTCGTGCTTTCGGCGCTTCTTTGCGTGATATTACGTGCGATTTATAGGGGCTCAAAGCTGCTCGCAAAGGAAGAGACCGGAACAAAGACTGCATTAGTAAGCTACTTTGTTACATCGGCAATTTATGCCGTGTTCTTTGGGTATTTCTCTGTGCTGATAGGCCTTGTGTATCTACTCGGGGCGTTTGTTGTAAGGATGATACTTCCTTGGGCTTTTGATAACTGGGGAAGCGGAGGAACGGCTGTGGTCTGCAGGCGCAAGGATACGGTGTCAAGAGTTGTAACAAGAGTGTTAGCTTTGATAATAGTGCTGCTTGCTGTATGGCAGCTAAGCTACGGCGTGCTGTGGGAAACGGAGTTCCTGATGATAATAGCGGTAGCAATTACTTCAATGGAACCACTTTTGAAACAAAACTTATATTTTGAAGAACTGGAAGACAGCAAAACTCAAGAGGAAGAAAATAATACACAAGAGAAAGAAAAAATACAGGATGAAAATGCAATTGGTTGACATAACTATTATGAACAATGCGTGAAGAAAACCCCATAACATTGCATAAATACTAGCTTTGTGATAGAATCATCGTAGGTGAACTCTGTCCTTATGGTGGTCAGAGAATGAGGATGAATTGTGTAATTTTCGGATGGTTTTTTTACACACAATCATTAGGAGGACGTGCCTTATGATTAGAGGTGTGGAAAGGAATAACAAAATAGCGAATAAAAAGAAAGGCTTCACCCTGGTGGAGCTTATTGTCGTGCTTGTGATCCTTGCCATCCTCGCTGCTGTAGTTATTCCGCTTATGCTTGGATTTACTGATGATGCAAGGAAGAAGAGATATATAGCTGATGCTAACGCGGCTCTTAAGGCTTCTCAGACTGTAATTACAGAGGTTTATAATGAGGGCGGTAATCTCCTTGATGGAACTAAGCGTTACAAGGCTTGGTCTATGTCTGGTGTGGATAAGATTGAAACGTTTGATTCGTCAAAGTGTACAGCATTTACTGTATGGACCGGAAATCAGCTTGTGACCAATAAGACAGCTGCTACTTTTGATAATGTATCCAGTTACACTGTTGTATGTGCTAAGTTTGTAACCTCTAAAGAGGATGGAAATAAGGTTCTTTTCTACGATGGAAAAGAGTGGAATGTTTTTGATAATGAAACAGAACTGGAGAAGAATAATAAGTATAAGGAACTTATAAGCTCTAGCCAGTACGGTAATAACGAAATAAAGATGTGGCCTAACAGCTCGGGCTGTGATACTGCATATGGAACAATAGATCCCGGAGACAAGACTTGGTATGATCATGATAATCCACCTATTGTTGTTCAGAAAGTTATGCTTCATGGTTATAAGCAAAATGGTGGTGGTGTGTACTTCTTATCAGATGAATTTGCTGATGACGATACCCCTGCTAAGAGAAACTATGGCGAGCTTGAAGTGACATATAAGTTTAATGGAGCCAACCAGGAGTTCGATTGGGAAGGTGGCCGTGATATAAAAACAGGATATAAGATCAAAGTTGACGGTGAGTCTGAGGGATATTATAAGTTTGTAGGATGGGCTGTTAATGATCCAAAGTCTGAAACGGTGATCAAAGAATCTGATTTAAATAGCTCAGAGTTTATTGCAATGGTTCGTGATGGACAAATAAGTCACCTATATGCAAGGGCGTATCAGGTATACGATACTGTAAAGGTCAATTTCAAGGCGTTTAATGGAAATACTCTTGGATTCGGCGAGGATGAAGGAAACACTACAACTGTTAATAGTGTGATTTTCAGAAAATACAGAAATACAGATGCTGATTATTCTAAGAATACGGGAATGGTGGATTCATCAGGAAATGATGTTCCGGCATGTTCTATTGGTCAGATGGATGATAATGTTATTCTTTTTGATAGAGATAATAATGCATTTGGTGGATGGGCATTCTATGCTAGCGGATATAATGGCTCTAATGGAAGTGCCTACGAGAAGGAAACAGGAACAAAACCAAAACAGTATACAAGTGTTGGCGAATTATGGGAGAAGGTGTTTAAGAGCAACCCTTCTGTTAGTGGTGGAACTGATCAAAGCCCTGCAGTTCAAAGCTTTGAGTTTGTCGGAATAGTTGAAAAAACTCAGACAATCAGACTGTATGCGGACGTCCACTCAAGGTTTAAGAATAGTGGTAATATGGCTACCTATTTCTTATATAGATTTGCAGAAATGTCTCCGGATGACTATGTTGATACACTTGATGAATATGAGGAGGATCCACTGATTGTTGATCCTAATTATAGACACAAGGGTTGGTCATATCAGATAGGTGGAAACAGTTTAAGCACACCGGATAATGGTATTGACGGTATAAGAAGTGTAGTAACAGCTAATAGGGATATAAATGAATTTAGTTTTACAGCTATTACCGACCCGGGTTCAAGAACCAAGTTTGTAGGAAGATCCGACAGTGGAAGTTCTGCTTCAGGATCGAGCTTTGTTGGACAAATACTTTCACTTGCAGGCGGCAGAAATGCAAATGTAAAGAAATTCTCAAAATTAGATTATGATACAGCTATTTCTAAACTTGATGATTGTTCCGGTATCGGTGCTATCTTAGAAGGGACTAATACCACAGAACGTGATGATGATAAGGTTTTAGCGACTACCGGCACTATTTTCACAATTAATAGTAATGATGGGGTAGTAATAAATGATGGATATGCAAAACAGCTTGTTGTTTTGTGGGACGGAAATGACGAAACATATGATATACCATCGTTTGCGTGCAGTGTTGAAAAACCTGACGGTACGATTGACATATATTGGTTCTCTCAGAGTGATAGTCCTTTGCTGGACGGTGATTTCAGCTATGCTTTCGCGGGCTATTCAACTATGAGTTTTGCCGGATGCGGAGCGGATGCTTGGAATACTTCGGGTTGTGAAAACATGGCACACATGTTTGAAGGATGTGGAATAGGCGACACTCAGATAACATTTAGCGAGTGGGATTATTCTGGCGTTACGAGTATGGAAGGTATGTTTAAATCTGTCACAAATCTGACAAATGTTTATCTTCCAAGTGAGAATATGGATAGTGTTGAGTCTATGGAAGAGATGTTCATGAACTCAACAAAGCTAAAGACTGTAACTTTGAATGGTGTGTCAGCAAAAAGTCTTGAAACTACTAAGAACATGTTTGCGGGCTGTTCAAGTATCAATAACTTAAATCTGACAGGTATTAACACAACAAAAGTTATGGCCGGTGAAACAACAAGTGGTTCGCTTACTGATATAAGTTATATGTTTAAAGGATGTAGCACGCTTGCTAGTGTTGATGTGAGTGGACTTAATACGATTAATGTTGAATATGCTTCTCATATGTTTGACGGTTGTGTATTGCTGAACACCTTTACAGTCAAAAAATCCGATGGGGGTTCAGATTTCATATTTGCAGATAAGATAAAGAATGTAGAATATATGTTCAGTAAATGTCATGTTTTGACTACACTAGATTTGAGAGGATTTACAGACTGTACGAGTCTGACAAATGTTCAGTATTGGTTTGATGAATGTTATAAAATGCAATATATTGATTTATCAAATTTCAGACCTACTAATTTGAATAAAATAATATTTATTTTTAACAGAGTTGGTTACGATAAGTCCGCTGGTGATAAAAACAGATGTGGTATTTTTGCTTGTGCACAATGGGGATGCGCAGAAAACGTTGAAACTAGAAAAGTACCAAATACTAATAATGCAAATGATGATAATGCTTATGCTTGGATGCGTATAAGACAGTATGATCATGATGCTTATAAATCGGCTAATGATTATAACGCAGGTGTTTTAGTGTATAATCCGGAAAGTCATTTAAAACCTGAGGAAGAAGGCGCAGCAGCTGTTATTGTCACAAAACCAAAGACAGATGCAACTCGTTTTGCTGGTGGATATTTTATGAGTTCTGAATCAAGATATTATAAGGATTGGCGCGTCAATGCGTATCCGAATGAAACTTTTTCTGACTAAAAATGAATAATAAATCTAGAAAGGTAATATGTTTATGTATAGTAATAGGCGCAAAATCAATAACAATAATGGCTTCACGCTTGTGGAGCTTATTGTCGTGCTTGCTCTTATGGCTATTCTCTTAAGTATAACTATATTCAGTGGTCTTGCTTGGCAGGATTATGCTCGCTTTAACCATGAGGAAGCGGTAGCGGAGGATATATTCTTCGCTGCACAGAATCAGCTCACAGAATTTGATGCCAGTGGAGCTATGGAGGGCAGAGTTCAGAGTCCGCTTTGGAAGTCCGGTACTAAGGATTATGTGAGCGGAGATAATGGATATGTGCTTGCCACTGCAAATAATACTGACCTATTGCATAGTATTATTTACAAGAACGGAAATTCGGATAGTGATGTCGTTAAGTACAATTGGGATAATATCTGGAAAGAATATCTTAAAGGTTCTAACAATGATGCTTCAAACCAAAAGGCAACTATTGTCAGATTGGTTGCAGAGAAGGGTGACTATGACAAGTATTTGATTGAACGAGCTGGAAAGACTCATGAGGGAACAGCTTTATCAGCAGGTACAACACTTCTGTTTGATATAGTATCTCCTTATTTGGCAGATACATCTGTACTGAACGGATGTATAGCACTTGAATTCTCACCTGAAGCCGGTCAGGTCTTTTCTGTATGTTATTCAGATGTGGCAAGTAAATTTGAGTATACAAATTCTACTTCCGGCGGAACTGTAGGAATAATCGATAGAAGAATACAGACTAGAAAAGAACATATGGTTGGCTACTATAGTGCTGATCAGCTGTATGAAAAGCTTAAGGGCAAAGAGAAAAATCAAGATAAGCTTAGGCTTGAAATTAGAAGTGAAGAAGTTCTTGAGATGATCGTTCATGATGGTACTGGAAAGATCTTTAATAATGATAATGTAGACAGAACGCTTGTTTTTTCATTGTTTAATGGCGATCCTGGATCGGGAGATGCGTCAATTCTTGATTTTAGTTTGACTTATAATTATGCAAACTATAAAGCCACTTCAGTTGAAGAGGGAATTAATAATGCTGTAGCTAATCCGCAGGTTGCAAAAACTAATGCGGGTAATGACAATTATATAATATTTAATTCAGGTAAATATTCATCTGACTCAAACGCATATCAGTGCAGATTCCCGGTGTGGATAGATAGTAATAGCGGGGATATGCATATCATTTTAGATGCTGCAGATGTACAGGCTGAATCATATGCTTATTACAAAGCTATGATGGATGAAAATGGAACAACTGCTGAAAAGCAGGCGTATAATCCTGATGGATACGCTTATCATAAGGATCTTGCTACTAAAGAAGATGATCCGATAGGAGAGTGTATAGCGTTTAACAGTTATGCTAAAGATACTGTAGATATAAATAAGCGACTTATAGATATAAAGAACGGAAGACATCTCTTTAATATGAGATATGAGACAGATTATAAGTCGAAGTCTGAAATAAAGAATGAATTTAAGCTTACAGAGAATATTGACTGGGCTGAATTTGTTGGTAAGGCTGGTGACTCGAATACTAATTTCTTCTTGAATTCGTTTGACGAATTTGTTGATAGTGGAATCGATCTGGAAATTGGTGATACAAAGAACATTCCTTACCCGGGTTACAGATGTCTTTCAAAGGGTGACTCCTTTATTCAGGAAAATGCATTTGATCCTGATGATGCCACAAAGAATAATTATAAGATTAGCAATCTGACTATATCTATTACTGATAATATCCGTTACGGAGTTTATGATTCGGTTTTCTATGATCCGTCATACTCCGCAGAAGATAAGCAAAAGTATACAGATATTAAGAAACACTGCATGAGTGATGATTTTACTGAGATTCTTGGAGCTGATGGACTCTCAAGAAGAGGTATGCTACCACTCGGTCTTTTCGCCGAGAATCTTGGTACTATACAGAACATTACTCTTGATAAACATGTGGTAAGGGGGATGGAGGTCCTTAGAAACGATTCGGATAAGAATATCATTTATACCAATATGGTAGGTGGCTTTGCCGGAAATAACATAGGAGATGTATCAGGTCTTACTCTTCTTGCAACAGATAATAAGACGCATATCAACGGAAGAACTGATGTCGGTGGAATTGTCGGACGTCAGTCGTTTAGTGCGTCACCGGATAAAGATGTTGAATTAAGCAATCTGAAGAATAATGCCGAGGTTACCGGTTATGAAAACGTCGGTGGAATAGTAGGTAGAGTGTATGTTCACTACATAAATGATGTGAATAATACTTCTCAGGGTGATCCGGGACGTTGGGCTTCGGATACAAGAAAGAATCTATATCATGATGGATACGATATAACTGATACATATAAGTCTATGTCTAGAGCTTATATATTCAGAGCAAAAACAGTTTCGGTTAAAGACTGTGAAAATACTGGTCACGTCACTGGTGATCCAATGATTTATAATGAGTCTTATAGATTTGAAGGAAAGACAATAGCGGGTGATTCATTCCGCCACTGTGCATTTATAGGTGGAATAGCCGGAATCACTCAGGATGGATTAATAATAGATGACAGTAGTATGAATAATGCGGTAGCAGCTATTCAGGATTATGTAAGCAAAAGATACTACGACAATGGAAGCATACAGTATGTAAAAGTTGAGAATTGCAAGAGTGAAACTCTTTATGTAAAGAAAGACGAACTAAGCGAAAGCAAGATGGCACTATTTGCTAATGGCGATTCAGGCTGTAGAGACTGCTATGTTGGTGGACTTATAGGTTACGCAAGACTTACCAATATAATAGAGTGTAATAATGATAATACAACTGATGCTGATTTTTCCGGAGATGAGATTCCTTTTGTAATAGGTCAGAATTATGTAGGCGGATTAATTGGGTGTTCGGATGAGAGCAGAATTGTTTTAGCTGAAGGATCTAGTAGCTCATATTCCGCTATAAATAAGAATCTTGTTATCGGCGAGAGATATGTTGGCGGAATAGCAGGCGCATTTGGAATAGGAGATATAACTCATTATAGTCTTAACTTTAAAGAGCCTGCTTTAAATGAAGCAAGTCAGCCATCATGTGTTATTTCCAACGATGTGGAAGGTGATCTTCAGAAGCTTACTCCACATGGAGATAAAAAATATAGAAATCGTTTCATTATTAAATTATGTAATAAGGGGATTGTTCTTGGTGTCAAGAATGATAAGAATTTAAATTATGTATTAGAAAAATCAAGTGATACTGACCGATATTCCGGAATACGAAATCCAAATGTTGGAAGTGGGATGATAGGTGGTATAGCTGGTGCGTGTCTTAATCCTATAGAGGTCTGTGATAATATCCAGAGTGAAGATACTAAGGATTACTTACTGACTCTTGTGGGTATAACAGAAGATGATTTAGATAATACTGAGACAGTTATTAACAAAATAGAGGGTTCATCTTTTGGTGGAACATGTGTAGGCGGACTTGTTGGAACTGTCCGTAGATACGGATTTTTAAACAGAGAATCTATCCATGGTAATAGAAATGAATTATCGAACTCAAATATAGATGCTATTGTATTTGGACAGGATTATGTGGGCGGAGCTTTCGGAACCGTAGATGATAGATACACTAATCCATACAATTTTTATCCTTCAATCAAGAATTCTACCGGTAGAGGGATAGATGGAATGGTTGTCATTGGAAGAGATGTAGTCGGAGGATTCGGAGGCTATGTATCTAAAAAGTTTGATAATCATGTAAAGAGTAATGGCGGTACAGATACTAATTTTGATAATACACAAGCTATTACAACCCCTTATAAGGTTTATGGTAGATACGCTGTAGGTGGATATATCGGAGTTGCTAAACACACTGATAAAGATGGAAGTAATAATTATGTCACTGCAAAAATAAAAATGAGCAGTGACAATAGGATTTCTGTTAATGGAATAGCATATACCGGAGGCTTTATAGGAGTCTGTGAGTCTTCATATCCTGGATATTATGCTGAGATTTCCGGTGTTGATGTTAATGGAAAATATTTTACCGGTGGATGTTTTGGCGCACTTGATACAATTAAAACAGATAAGGATAATTATTTCACTGCACAACCAAATCCACATATACTTTCTACTGTTATGAACAGAACACAAAGTGGTAAAAATAACTATGTATATGTGTATGATTCATCAGTTAATACGACTGTATTTGGTGGAAGTGTTGTAGGACTCTATTCTATCGCTAGTTCAGGATATCATTTTTCTAGTAAGGATATAAACAATGTGCCAAACGGCAATTTGTACAATGTAGCTGAAAGTTTGAAATCTGAAGGCTATTATATGGATGCTGCATCTGCATTTAATACTATCGTGAATAGTGATATTGAAAGTGGCATCTTCTCGCAGGAGATAGCAAATTCATACACCGTGGATATGGCTACTAATGCTAATGGTAAGTTTTTTGAGTCTGCTGTATCGGTTAATTCTGAGCTTTTTGCAGGTGGATTCTTTGGTTATGTACCAGATGGAACCAAGCTGACATTTAAGAATTTTATCAATAAAGCGAATCTGAATGCGACAGGATCTATTGGTGCAGAAAGCGTAAATGAGATGAAGAGCGCAGATGGCACTAATACTGATAAGTTTGCATATTTAGGTGGCGTTATAGGAAGAATTCCTAGAGGAATGACAGTAGAGACCTGCACGAACGAAGTGGCAGTTCCTGAGAATAATTATAAAGCGGAAAATGCAACATATCTTGGAGGACTTACTGAGGTTAATGCTGGTAAGATTCTATATTGTGAAAACGCAACTGAGTTTAGTTATGGTAGTGGCGGAGTAGGTGCATTTGCGGGCGTTAATGGAACCAATGTGACATCTATCCTTTATAACAATAACAACGCTACTAAAGAAGCAGTTATTACGCTTGATAAACAAGGAGACACACCGAGATATCTGAATTCAAACGGTATAATAGCTGGATGTAAGAATACCGGAAAGATTACATCTACAGATGGTTTTGCAGGTGGTATCGCAGCTGCTGATGGTACAAGTATTAATACAAACGTTAATAGAAATTCTGCAATAACAAAGTGCGTGAATCTTGGTGATATATCCGGAAAAGATGCTGCCGGAATAGTTTCTAAAGCGGGTGGAAAGGATATAATTACATATTGCCGTAATTATGGAAATCTAACTGGTACAGCTAGTACATATGGTATAGCCGGTGCCGGAGTTGGAGATATAAATAAAAATCTTGAGGCAGGTAATAGAAGTGTGACAAACATTGGTGATCCTGTTGCGCCAATGGCATCAAATAACCTTACTAAGAATTTTTATATCTCGGGTTATACCTCAGATAGTCAGAGTGGTGGATCATCCACACCTGTTGATATAAATAACAAAGGAAAAGCATATTTTAATATAGATTGTTCCTTAGCTGGTATGGCCGACAAGATGTACAATAAAGAAGAAGTGGATGGGTCGAGACAAACTACTTGGTCGATGGGTGTAAATAATAATGAAGATGTAAGTATAGTCTATAGCGTATTGAACGAGGCGGGTGAACCTCGTAGCTTAAAAATGAAAAATTTCACATTAGTATTCGGAAATGATGGTTATGCTCCAGGTTACACTTATGTATTTGATGTGGAGTTTTTAACTAAGGATGCAAATGGTAAAACAGTTCCTGCAGGTCCGGCTGTAACATCTTCTGTTATAATGAATGAATATACTAAAATGGCTGAAATAGAAGCACCTTCTAATGTTGATATTTACGGTATAAATGTAGAATTTCATTATTCGGTTTTGAAGGATTACAATCCGTGGGGAGCGAACATACTATATTGTTGTGCTTACTATATGGATGGAAGTGGTAAGCATTACATAAATGATATCAGCAAGATAATTGATTATGATGCTACTAGCAGTGAACTGAAGCTTTCTGGACATTTTACTGATGGACAAGGTAATAATAATGGAATTATGAGTCAGGCTGCCCCATCTCAAACGAGCATGCCTACAGATAATAACAGTTATTTCAAGGAGATTTGGCTAGATAACTACACCAATAAAACATATCATATTTCTTATGATATTAGTTCGCCTAGTAACGGTCTTGATGCTCAGAAAATTAGGTTATACTGGAGTCAACCATTTGATAGCGGAAATAATCAGGAATATACAGTGATTCTTAGTTATTTAGATTCAAATGGTGATGAACAGAAGGTGTACAGATATAGAAAGTTTAATCTGGCAAGTTGTCCATCAGATCCGTATTTGTTCTACGATGATATTAACTGTGTGGATTGCAACGGCGCTAGTATTAAACCAACCAAGATAGACATTTTGCTTGACTATACGGATGCAAATGGTAATCCCAAAACAGACATTTGTCAGGCGAATCATTATGGTGCGATTACTTGGTTTGACAATACTGAACAGCATAATGAAAAGTATCTGGCAGATAAAAATAATGTTTACACTTATGATATGGCGACAGAAGGAAACGTTTCTTCTACCAGTATTTTCGAAAATGGTAGTATGTATTTAGTCAATTCAACCGAGGATTGGCAGACAGCTGTAAGCAGTGATCATTGGTCAAAGCAGTTGCTTGTTAATGACAGAGGTATGTCATCATTCAATCTTGCATATTCAAGAAGCGGGGTTGTAAAAGAAAACCTGACCACTGGTACTTATGCGAACTTTACATATGATCCGAATGATGTAAATGTAAATGCTGAAACAAGATTTAACCAATTTGATAAATGGTTTATAGAGGCATTCATAGATAATCCGGATTATTTTGGAACCGGAAAAGAAGGCATGTTTGTTGATCCAAATTAGTGACAGAGACTGAGTGAAAAGGGATAATATATGCTAAGTAACAATACTAATAAAACTGAATATATGATTATCTCTTCGAAGAATAAGAACCGTGGAGCGGCAATGGTAGTAGCTATTATTGTCGTTGCCGTTCTCATGGTTTTCACCTTTTCTCTTCTGCTTGTTTCCTATACGCTTTATTCTTCACAGAATAAGAAGGTTGCAAGCAAAAAGTGTTCTGAAGCTGCGAACACGTTGAGTACAGCTATGGGGGCGGAGCTTGATGAGACTGCGAATCCAAATGCATACATAAACAGCGACTTCTGGATCTATCTCAGATTTCATTTGTTGCAAAATGACTGGCCTTTTTATGAGCCGGCATTGGAAGGACATAAAATCGACGATGCGGCAAAGACTTTCAGCATGAAAGTAAATCCTAATTATATACCGAGTGGTAAGTCGACTATAGATGGTTATCCTGGTGAGGTAAAGATAAAGGCTTACTGGATGATGCCGGAATCGTTATATGAAGAGCATGAAGATGACGAGGAATTTGATTTCCTTAAGAATATCGATGTTTCCAGTCTGTCGACGATGGGCAAATCTGAAATAAGACTGTTTTTGGAGATTACTTGTGAATCGGCAAGCCAGTCATATACAGTAAAAAACAGATATCATCTGTCCGTCAGAAAATATGATTTGAGTAATACTGAAGAAGAGGCTGAGAAGACCAAAATAGAAGAATCTTATGGGGTAAATTCCACATACAGTAATAATTGTGTAATAAATCCTGACGAACGTTGGAGATGGGTTTATGACGGGAGAAAAGAAGAATGAGAAAGATAAAGAACTTGAAAAACAGAATAAACAATGTTCTTTATAATGACAAGGGTACAACAATGATGGAGGTTCTGGTTTCCTTTGTTGTTCTTATGGTGATTCTTGTTGCTCTTACCAGAGCCATATTCCTGTCTTCTGAACTTAGAATGCGAGCTATGGATACCGGAAGGATCATGCAGACTTTTAATAAGTGCATTTATAGCATAGAAATAAAGAATAGTGAGAGTTTTGATAAAGTAAAGCGGGAGAGGTTTACAACTAATAACGTAGAAATTAGTGATGGAAAGTATAAGGGCCCTCTGTTTTATATAACTCCTGACGATGATAAAAATGTTGAACTTTGGGTAACTGAAATAGACGCAAATTGCTTTACGTATGATCCGGATGATTCAACTGTAAGTAGTGAGAATCTCGCTATACCTAAAGCTATTATGTTTGAACATAAAACTTATTCAGGAAATTAATCTGTTTTTTAGGCAAGGATGATATCTATGAAAAAATGTAAGTTGAGATTAAGAAACAACTTCATAAAGAATAAGGGTATGACTCTTATAGAGATGATTGTCAGCTTTGCACTGCTGGCTATATTCCTTGCGTCCGCTGCGGCAATAATAGGAACAACGACATCTATGTATTATGAGATAAAACGTGAGAATTATGCCAGACAGGTAACAGATATTATCCTGGAGAAGGTAGAATCTGAAATAGATGGTTCAGAGTATAATAAAGAGGCCGTAGGTGAAAACTTAAGGATACAGAATGCGGCGGGAGCTGATTCGGGTGGCTCTTTAGATACAGGTAATGCTGTAATTCTAACTGATAAAACCGGTACAAAAGTAAAGGTTTATGCCGATTCCGGTGAACTTGTTGTTTATTATTATGACATCGGAGATAAATACAGTGCGACAAACTGGAAGTTTGATAAGAGCGTATACAATTCTTTTACAGTAGAAGAACTATTATTTGTAAAAGGTGATAAAATAGATACATTCGGAAGGGCATCCGAATTTGGTCTGACAAATCCGGGAACATATGGAAAGGATGTAGTAGGAGTGTTCCTGAAGGTGCATAGCCCTGAATATGGTGATTACTATGCATATCGATTAGTAAAGATGTATAATTATACTGAATAAGCAAGTGTTGCTTTGATGTATAGTATAGTTTATAAGGTTTTTGGTTATTAGAGTATGAAAGTGTGAAATAAAGTGACTTCTTAGTAAGGCATAAGATTTTGGGGGGACAATGGATCTAGCGCGTTTAAGTTTAAGAAAAGTTGCAAAGTGGATTGCAGTCGTTGCGATTGCTCTTATAGTTGGAACAGCAGTTTTTATGTTTTTTAAGATAAGAGCAAATGCGAAGACTGCTCTTCGTGAGGCCAAAAATATCCGAGTAGCGCTTCGCTCAGCGGATATTGAGATGTATGGCGAAAAGAAAACTATATATAATCCATATAAACCGTATGGTTTGGAGGATGGAACTGTAGAAAAGGTTAATGAGCTGATTGATGCTAAGGGTACGTACAGAATTACCTCGTATGATAACAAGCTGCATGAGCTGACTGGTATGACCTACACGAAAGGTGGTTATTTAGTCACATTTACAAAGGCGAATGGCAAGGTCAAGTGGGCTGTAGATTATCGTATGAATGTATATACCTTTGATGATGACGATGATATAGATTAGCGTTTAGGGAGCAGGAGATGGACATCTGGTTATTTCAAATAATTGTTGCCAGGACGCTGATAGAAATCATTTTCTTTGCAATCGGCGCAAGTATCTTTTCTTTTTTAAATGTAATTATTTACAGACTTCCAAGAGGAATGCAGTTTTCCTTTGGAAAGTCGATGTGTACTACCTGCAAGCATGAGCTTGCCAGAAAGGATCTGATTCCGATCATTTCGTGGGTGAGTCTAAGAGGAAAGTGCAGGTACTGCGGGGCGAAGATATCTGCAAGATATACTATAGTAGAGATGCTTGGTGGGATATCGGCGGTGGTATGTACTCTTTGTATAGGGATAAGTCTATGGGCATTGCTGGCATTCCTCTTATCGGGCGTCATAGTAACAGCACTTTATATCTTGTATGACAAGGTCAGAGGAAATGGTGACAAAGAGACAAATAGTTGACATAAGTAGTATTTGCATTTACAATAAAAGGTGGCTTATTATATTTTGAGGGGAAAGAAAAATGGCGGGAACCTTTAGGTACAAAGCTCAGGATTCTGAAGGAAAGGTAATTTCCGGATATCAGAAGGCGGCGGATGTCGAAGAGCTACACACAAAACTGAAAAATGAAGGCCTTATGCTTCTTGATTCCAAGGAAGATGAGAAGGTTAGGAGAGTATCTAAGAGACTCAAGTACGACAGAGTAGCTGATTTTGCAAGGAACTTAAGTAAGCTTATTGCTGCCGGTGTTACTCTTGTAAAAGCACTTAGAATCATATCCGAGGATGAGTCGATAAAGGAAAACGAGCGAAAGATATATGCCGATATTCTAAGACTTGTACGTTCCGGAATGACTCTTTCAGATGCGATGGATGAGCAGGGCGATACATTTCCGACTTTGTTTATCAATATGATGCGAAGTGCTGAGTCAGGTGGTAATCTCGATCAGACTGCTGCAAATATGGCTGAGTATTACAGTAAAGAGTATAAGCTCCAGCAGAAGATAAAGAGCTCGACAACTTATCCTAAAATACTTGGAGTTCTGATAGTTGTTGTACTTATCGTTATCATGGGATTTGTACTTCCTCAGTTTAGTGGAATGTTTGAGCAGATGGATGAGCTTCCTGCTCCTACAGAGATATTGATGGGAATAAGTGATTTCGTAGCTAATAAATGGTATTTGCTTATATTCTTTGCGATTATTTTATTTATTATTATTAAAATAGTTACATCGCTTCCGGATGTAAGACTGTGGCTGGATAAGGTTCAGCTCCATATACCTAAGATAGGAAAGCTCAGAAAGATCATTTATACAGCAAGATTTTCAAGAACTCTTGCAAGTATGTACAGTGCCGGTATTCCAATTGTTACATGTCTCCAGATAGCAAAAACAACGATTGGTAATACATATATTGAAAGTCAGTTTGATGATATGATAGCTGAAATCAGATCAGGTAAGGCTCTCTCGGATGCACTTGCCGAGATAGATGGCTTTGTAAAGAAGCTTCCTTCATCGGTTGCTGTAGGTGAAGAGACCGGAGCACTTGATTCTATGCTTGTTTCAATAGCGGATCAGATGGACTACGATAGTGAGATAGCTATCGAGAAGTTGGTTGCTATGGTTGAGCCGGTTATGATTGTTGTAATGGCAGTTGTGGTTGGATTTATCATGATTGCGGTAATTACACCTATTTATGGTTCGTATCAGACTATCGCAGATCAAGGAAAATAGAGGTAGACTAATAAAGCAGACTTATAAAGCAGAGGTAGATAAATGAGTGTAAGTGTATATTTTTCCAATCAAATAGTCCAGGTTGCTGTTGGAAAACGTGGGAAAAAAGGAACGATCCAGGCAGTTTATTCGTCGGTTGCGCCAGAGGGATGTATCATTAATGGTATAGTTATGGATCCTGAAGTCCTTGGCAATTTCCTGAATGAGTTCTGGATACTTAATAACATACCAAAGAAGGATGTATATCTTGTTGTTAAGAGTAATAAAATAGCAAGTAAGAACCTGAATGTTCCTGTTCTTGATAAAAAGAAAACATTTAGCTATATAACACGTGAATTCTCTGACATGCAGCGTGAAGAGGAAGAGAATACTATCGCTTATACCAAGCTAAAACGTGATAATAAGAAAAAACAGGTTGAGATATATGCTGAGATGGCTCCGAAGGAGCAGCTCAGAGAGTTTATGAATATATTTGCCAATATGGGAGTGGCCTTGAAGGGTATCATATCTGCTGAGGGTAGTATCATCGGCTATGTAAAGAATACTATGGCAAGGGGAAATAGTACATTTATCCTTCAGGTTGTTAATGGAAATCTTGTTTCAAATATTCTTATAGTTGAGGGTGAATTTACCTACTATAATTCAGTTAGGTGCTTCAATGAGGTTGGAACGCCGGAATATCTCGAAGATCTGGCTCGTTCTCTGAATCAGCTGCAGCAGTTTATGACAACACAGAAAATAACTGCTCCAATTGAAAGAGTTTTAGTTGCCGGCACAGAAAATGCTGACCTTTCGAATTATAACTACGTTGTTTCTAATCAGGGTGTAAATGCTCCTGTTGAACTCGTGAATGCAGGTATCTCAGATCCAAATCTGAATTTCCAGGCTCAGAGAGCGCTCTTCGCTTATTCCGGTCTTTTTGATCAGGGTATAGAGAGTAACTTCCTTACAAACTTTGATGCTAAGAAAGAGGATGCCAAGGTTATGGACCCGGCTATGAAGAAAAGGGTCATAACAATTGCTACAACACTTGCTGTAATGCTTATTCTTTTTGGCTTCTTCCTTACAAAGAGGCTTATTGCAAAGTCTAACTATGATGAGTATCATGATTATAATTCAAGCCCGACAACTATGATGAAGGTTGCGGATTACGAAGCTGCGGTAGCTGACAGAGATGCAATGCAGAAGAAATATAACTCCATCAATACTGTGGTTGAGACTATAGACTCTTATCCTGTTTGTACAGATGAGGTCATAGAAACTATTGAAGAGACAGCCAGAGGTTATGCAGATGTTGAGATTCTCAGCTTTGATGCGGAATCTGGACATGTTGCTTTTACTGCTAAGTCTAAAGTGGTTGGAGATATATATAAATATATAGACAGACTTCTCGATGAAGATATATTTATGAACGTCGAGCACACAGGTTACACACTCGAAGAAAAGACCAATCTATATAACATACGTGTTGAGTGTATATTGGCTCCATCAGTTGGTCGAGAGGAGGAATAAGCTATGAAGACAAATATGACAGAACGTGATAAAAAACTCCTCGTATTTATGTTTATGGTGGTTATCATAGTAGGAATTGGCTATTGGGGAGTTATTCCTCAGATTAAGGCGGCAAACTCTTATTCCAGCAAAGCTGAGGATGAAGAGGCGGAAAAAAAGATAAATCAGCTAAAGATTGTTAATGCTGCCAGTGTTGAGATGCAGGCCGATGATTATAGGAAAGATATTGCCGATAGAAAGAATGAATTTTATCAAATAATGACAAACTCAGAGATAGATAGGATGATGACAGAGATGGCTGAGGGCGAAGGGCTTGAGATATATGATCTAACCTTCGATATGCCTAAGAGTCCTTCTTCAAGATTAGCGTATGAAAACTCTGAATTATATCAGAAGCAGATAACAGAGATGAAAGAGTTTATGGAAGAAGAGGACGATGAGGAAGAAGACGAGTCTATGGCTGCTGTAAATAGTGGTAATCCGGCAGCAACCACTGAAAAGAAATCGACTAAAGGTAAGAAAAAGATACAGACTACTGCTGAAGTAAATGATGAGATAATGGGAGCTGAGGATGGGTATCAAATGAATACTGATATATATGCTGTTCCTGTATCAATGACAGTTGGCGGTAATATCAGTAAGTTGAATGCTTTCTTAAATAAAATAATACATGCAGATAAAAGAATTCTTCTCGTTTCATATACATGGGGAGATTATAGAGAGATACTTGAATATGACGCAGATGGAAACTATGTAGGTAGATCGTCAGCGACAGCTTCTGCTACGACAGATGCTTCAGGGGTAACATCTGAAGAAGTAGAAAATGAAGAAGTGAAGACAGTTGATAAGAAGTCACTTACAGTCAAGATAGAGATCTATATGTGTGATACTTCGGCGGTTGCATCAGATACAGATGCTGAAGAGCTGCCTGAAGGACTTACAGAGGATTTGGGAGACTGAGAATCATACTGAATTAAAGTGGGGATACTTAAATGGAAGCTAGATCGAACAAAAACATACGAATAGGTGACGTTTTAAAAGAGTTCGGATATGTAACAGATGATGATATTAATGCGGCTCTTGAATATACTAAAACGCACGAGGGTGTCAGACTTGGTGGTGCTCTTATAGAATTAAATATCATCACAGAACGTCAGATGCTTGAAGCACTTGGTAGAAGACTTCAGTACAGTGTTGTAAATATTACTGACCTGGTAGTTGATATCAAGGCTGTTGAGACCATACCACAGCCTCTTGCTGAAAAGTATGGAATGATGGCATACAAAATAGAAGAGGGTGTTCTATACGTTCTTACAAATGATCCTCTTAATTTCTATGGACTTGAGGATATACGTCAGGTTGCAGGAACAGATATAAGAGTTGAGCTTGCTGAGAAACAGCCTCTTGAAAATGCTATTCAGTATTATTATTCAGAAGTTTCTGCTAAAAAAGCTGCTGATAAGGCTGCTAAATCAAGCTTTGCAGATGACGATATAATAGAAGTCAATGTAGAGGATGCGGATGATGATACACCTATCATCAACCTTCTTAATTCTCTTGTTGTTCGTGCATACAATTCCAATGTATCTGATATACATATAGAGCCTTTTGAGAAGCATACGTCTGTAAGAATGCGTATGGATGGTGTTATTGTAGACTTTATGACACTTCCAAAGAATATCCATAGTTCGCTTATAGCTCGTGTAAAGATTATAGGAGATCTGGATATAGCTGAAAGACGTATTCCACAGGATGGTCACTTCAAGACCAATGTTGAAGGAGTGCCAATTAACGTCAGAGTATCTGTTATTCCGACAGTGTTTGGTGAAAAAGCCGTTCTTCGTCTGCTTGCATCAGCTGCTACTATTGATCATGCAGGATCCTTTGGTATGAATGATAGAAATTATCAGATAGTAAGCAAGATGCTTCAGTCACCGAATGGTATGATCTATGTTACCGGTCCTACAGGCTCCGGTAAATCAACAACACTTTATATGATACTTCAGACTCTTTCTGAAAGAGCGGTAAATATATCAACTATCGAGGATCCTGTAGAGAAGAATCTTCCGAAGTTAAATCAGATGCAGGTTAACAATACTGCCGGTCTTACTTTTGAGATAGGTCTGAGAGCACTGCTTCGTCAGGATCCGGATATCATCATGCTTGGTGAGACTCGAGATGCTGAGACAGCTTCTATTTCAGTTAGAGCGGCTATTACAGGACACTTAGTGCTTTCAACGCTTCATACAAATGATGCAGCTTCATCAGTAACGAGACTTATAGATATGGGTATTGAGCCATATATGCTTGCTAACTCACTTGTCGGTATCATAGCTCAGAGACTTGTTCGTAAGGTTTGCCCTGACTGTGCTCAGTGGGGAGAGATGACGGAGGAAGAGGAACGTATAGTTGGACGTAAGCTTCCAAGAATTATGCACAAGGTCGGTTGCAAGAAGTGTAATGGAACCGGCTATAGAGGCCGTATATCTATACATGAGATACTTCCGGTAGATAAACCGGTTCGTAAGATGATATCCGAAGAGAGAACATCAGAGGAAATCAAAGAATATGCACGTCAAGAGCTTGGTATGCTTACACTTAAAGAAAGCTGTATGGAGTTGATCGAACAGGGACTTACAACAGCCGAAGAGCTTGTAAAAGTAGCATACTACGACTAGGTCTTAAAAAGTATCTGTAATGCTGTATTCTGCATTTACAGATGCTTTTTTCTTAGTGTAAAACAAATGTAAAAACTGTGAAAACTGTGTGAAATAGCCAATTTCGAGGCGGTTTTTGACTTATTTTTACTAAAAATATTACGGTGATGTTACAAATGATTGGTTGAAAATGATTGTTTATGAATGAAACTGAATGAATTGACATGAAAAATGGGTTGAGTTGTGCAATATGAACAAAATATTTTGTAAACTATTGTTCGTTTAGTGGATTTGAAACTGTAGTTTACATAATTCCTTGCAAAAACGGTCACTGCTCGATATAATTTACTTAACTTATTCATGAGAGAGCTAAATGAAAAATTAATAAAAGGAGGACTTAGCTTATGAAGAAGAATAATAAAGGTTTTACACTCGTTGAACTTATCGTTGTACTCGTAATACTTGCAATTCTTGCAGCAATCCTTGTTCCAGCACTTCTTGGATGGATCGACAAGGCAAGAGAGAAGAGCGTTACTACTAATGCTGAAGCAGCTTATGTTGCTACACAGGGACTAATAACTGAGCAGTATGGTACTTTTGCAAATCCATCAAAGGCTTCTATAGCTGCTAAGGCAAATAAAACATTCAGTTCAGCAATCAATGATTTAGCAGATATTGATGATTCAGGTTTCTCAGTAAATTATAATTTGAAGTCAACTTATGATAAGACCGCAAGTGACAAGAAGAATCAGTACAAGATTAAATCATTTGTTTATCATTCAGCTAAAGCTGGTAAGTATGCTAAGTGGTATAATGGTGATTGGACAGTTACAACAACTGATCCTGGACTTACAAACTAATATCATAGTTTAATTTCAGTGATATAAAAAAAGCACAGGTTTAACCTGTGCTTTTTTGTATATGTTATTGATTATATAGAATATTGAATGATTCGTATGATTGGTTTATAATGATTTGGAGTCAATGTTTTTATTTGGTTGGTTAATTGAAGGATAATAAGAAATGAAAACCTTTTTTGAGTCACACAAAAATATAAAAATTATAGTATTGTTTATTGTTGCTTTAATTATCTCTTTTTTATTTGTCTTGTTGATGGATTTTGATCTTATAAAATCCTTATATGAGCTGTATTATGGAGATTCGGAAATAGCAAAGTTTTTTGAGGATGCAGGAGCTAATGTCTTTGAAAATGGTGTTAGGGCTATGACATTACTTATAGTAATATATAGAGTGTTATATTCTATGCTTCCAATTGCTATAATGTTGTTTTTCGCTTTTTATTATCATTCAAAAACTCTCCCTGAAAAATGGCTGGATTCTGAATTCTTTAAGAAAAATGATTCCATGGGGTTAATATTGGAGATATGTCGATATGCACTTGGTATTGGTGTTGCCTTTTTAATTCTCACTTATGGAAGGGCTTTCTTTCATTCAACATTTCATAATTGCATTATAGGTTATATTCCTGATTATTTTCGTATTATCTTTGCTTGTCTTGCGTTTATGATATTTACGTTTGACTGGGGAAGGTTTATTCATGATTTAAAAACTTTCCCTAAGCGTCACCCTCGTTTGACATTATTTTTCTTTATGCTTTTTATTTCAATTGTTTCCTGCTGTTTGCTTGAATTTCAAGTTGGAAGCAAAATGAGAGTTCTCACGCATTTGATCCATGTAAATATCATGTACTGGCTGATCCTTCAGCTGGCTATATTTGTATTGTTCAGAAGACCAAAGCTTGGTGCAATAATCTCTTTGATTTTGTCCTATGCTATAGGTCTTGCAAACGATATTGTATGCCAGTTCCGTGGCAATTATATAATGTTTGGCGATCTTACGGTTGTCAGGACGGCCATGGAAGTTGCCGGTAATTATGACTATAAGCCAAAGTTTTGGTTCTGGCTTAGCCTAGGTCTTCTGCTCGTTATGATTGCATTTGTGATTTTTGTTAAGCTTCCTAAGAGACCTTACGTAAGTGAGTTTAGTTTTGATGATAAAACTATAGATGATAAGTCGGGAGATAACAATGATAAAGAAGTTATAGAAGATAAGGGAGCAGGCAAAAAAAAGAAAATCATAAAGAGAATAGTAACCACTATCGTTTTTGAGGGACTTATTGTTGCATTCGTCATTATCACTATGAGAACCGGTGACTTCTATGGAAAAGTTTTTGGTGTAGGCTGGAATTACAATGATAATGTTACGAAGGTTGGATATTTACCATATTTCATCAGTAATATGGACTCAACTAGAAAAATAGTAGTTGATGGTTATTCAGCAGTTAATGTTCAGGAAATTTTTGAAAACTTTTCTGAGGGACTGAAGAACGGACAGATTGATGGTGAAACGGCCGAAAATAATGATGGAAAAACAGCGGATACAACTGCTGAGTCAATAAAGTCTCCAAATATCATTATTATTCAGAACGAAGCCTTCTCAGACTATTCTATAACAGCTGATATTGAGACTGATCAGGATTATATGCCATATATCCATAGTATGAAGGAGAATACTCAGAAGGGTTATCTGAATATGTCTGTGACGGGAGGCCCAACGTCTAATACTGAGTTTGAGGTTCTGTCACGTTCATCACTTCAGTTCTTCCCTTATGGTTCTGTGCCTTACACACAGTACTTAAAGCAGAATATTCCTTCAGTTGTTGAGATGCTTAAGAATCAGGAAAATCCTTATTATACTGTCGCTTATCACAGCTATTATTCTAGTGGATATAATCGAAACAGTGTTTATGATTATATGGGCTTTGACAGAAAAGAGTTTGAAGAGAATTTCTTTGATGAATATCCGGGCAGTGAGCTTCCTAGAGGATATATGACAGATGAGGCGAATTATAAGAATGTCATAAGATTCTACGAAGAAAACAAAAACTCAGGAAAGCCTTTCTTCTGTTTTAATGTCACTATTCAAGGACATGGCGGATATACCGGTGGTCCATTTGACATGGGAGAAAGTGTCAAGGTAACGAACTTTGAGCCGACAGACTCTATCAATACTTACCTCTCGTCAGTGAAGCTTTCTGATACAGCGTTTAAGGGCTTGATTGAATATTATGAGAAAGTGGATGAACCTACTATTATATTTATGTATGGGGATCACCAGCCGTCCTTTGATGATGATGCGAAGGAAATTCTTGAAAAGCATCCGGCATGGAATGATGAAATGTTCCAAAACCTTAGTCAGTACTATGTTCCATATGTTATGTGGGCAAACTTTGATATAGAAGAGTATGATCATTTAAAGCCTTGGGGAGTCAAGGTTCAGGATTGCCTAGATAATCCTGATAATAGTGATTGGGATGTATCATATCTTAACGAGCTTTCAACGAACTACGTGGGTTCTTATGTTATGAATGCTGCAGGCGTTGAACTATCAACCTATGACAAGCTACTACTTGATCAGCATAAAGAAATACCTGCTATAACGGCTATTGGAGTTTGGGATAAGGATGATAATTATTTTCAGAATGCCCAAGCCTCTCCTTACGCCGATAGATTGAAGGATTTGGAAATGGTTCAGTACAATCTGATATTCGATAAAAAGAATAAACTGACGGAGTATTTTCTGCTGGATAAAGAGGAATAATACAAAATGGGCACCTCGGTGCCCATTTTTGACTTTACGGGAGTTTAGTGGTATCATTCACTTAACTATGTCATGATGAGGAGATTATGCGCTTGAAAAAACTGTTAGGGTTTGTTAAAGAATATCATTCGACTATAGGTTCAGTGCTGGTTGTGCTGATCCTTGTTGGCGTGTGTTTATTCACTGTTATAGACAAAAAGCTTCAGAAGACAACTGAACATGGAAGGATGGTTCAGCTGACTCCTCTTTATAAGGATGCGCCTGAAGTTCCTCATTATTATAAGGTGGCTTATTCGACTCTTAATATAGATGCAAATGTTGCTGAGTCCGGAAATTTCAGAGATTCTGTTGGTGCATTTAGCGGAAATAATCTGACAGAACAGCAGCAGAAGGATAAGGCTGCGCTCGAGGCACTTATTGCCAGTAACAATGCTGTGGATGTAACGACTGCAAAGGATGCGGCAAAGGACAGACGTGATAAGTATAAGCTGAACAAGCTGGGAGAGGAGAATGCCAGTACGGACATATCTATATCTCCGAGAATGACAGCCAGTGGTGGAAATGTACAATACGGCACAGGCGGTTCATATCTTGGAAGATTCCTGCTGACGGGATACTGTCCATGTGCTATTTGCTGTGGAAAGACCAATGGTATTACTGCCAGTGGAAAGCCTGCTACACCAAATCATACAATTGCAGCAGACAGGAGATATGCCTTTGGTACCCAGATGGTAATAAATGGAATCGTATACACGGTTGAGGACCGTGGTGGAGCCATAACAGGTAACCACATAGATATCTTCTTCAATACCCATGCAGAGGCTCTTGCCTGGGGTAAGAGATACGGCGATGTATACCTATATACAGGAGGTGGTACTACGGCAACTGCAAACACAAATAGCGGAAGCACGGGTAACACAGGAAATACCGGAGCTACCGGATCTGTAACTCTTATAGGTGACTCACTTACTGTTGGCTGTACATCAGCCTTTAAGGGGCTCGTTCCTGATGCAAATGTAGATGGCGTTGTCGGAAGACAGATGTCAGCCGGGTTTGACGTCGTCAGTGGAATGAAGAGCGCCGGTACTCTTGGTAATAAGGTTATCATAGAGCTTGGAACAAACGGCGTATTCTCGCAGGAGGATGGACAGAGGCTTATTGACAGTATAGGAAGTGATAAGCAGATATACTGGGTAAATACCTATGGTCCGAGCCTTAGCTGGTACTCAGAAGTAAATGCTGTTATATCAGCGCTATGCTCTGCGAATAGTAACGTAACCCTGATAGACTGGGCATCCGTCGGACAGGCCCATCCGGAATACTTTGCCGGAGATGGTATACATATGACGGGGGATGGATACTCCGCATACGCGCAGCTCATGTACAACAGCTTGTAAGATATGAATAGTAAACGAGCATTAATATATGGAACAATAAATAAGCATTAATATATAGAACAATAAACAAGTATTAACATAAAGAAAAGAGGAGAAACAGATGAGTTTTCTTTACAGAAGCACAAGAAATGAAAATGAAACAGCAACAGCCAGTCAGGCTATCCTTAAGGGACTAGCAGAAAACGGTGGACTATTTGTTCCGGACGAGATTCCGGAGCTGGATGTACCTTTTGAAGAGCTGGCTGAAATGGACTATAGAGAAGTAGCCTTTGAGGTTATGAGTCGTATGTTCACTGACTTCACAGAGGAGGAGCTCAGATACTGTATCGAGAGCGCTTATGATAGCAAGTTTGATACAGAGAAGATCGCTCCTGTTAAGTATCATCACGGTGCTTATATACTTGAGCTTTTCCATGGAAAGACAATCGCATTCAAGGATATGGCACTTTCGATTCTTCCATATCTGCTCACTACAGCAGCTAAGAAGAATAATGTTGATAAGGAGATAGTTATCCTTACAGCTACATCAGGTGATACAGGAAAGGCTGCCCTTGCAGGCTTCTCAGATGTTCCGGGAACAAGGATCGCAGTATTTTATCCAAAGAATGGTGTAAGCCCTATTCAGGAAAAACAGATGGTAACAGAAAAGGGCAAGAATACATTTGTGGCTGGTATCACAGGTAACTTTGATGATGCACAGACCGGCGTAAAGAAGATGTTCTCTGACAAGAAGCTGGCTGAGCTACTGGATAAGAAGGGCTTCCAGTTCTCATCTGCGAACTCGATCAACATCGGTAGACTTGTACCTCAGATGGTTTATTATGTTTATTCATACACAAGACTTATTGCTGCCGGCCAGATCAAGGCTGGAGATCCGATAAATGTAGTTGTTCCGACAGGTAACTTCGGAAATATCCTTGCTGCTTACTACGCATCACTGATGGGACTTCCGGTTAGCAAGTTTATCTGTGCTTCAAATGACAACAAGGTGCTTTACGATTTCTTCGCAACAGGTACCTATGACAAGAACAGAGACTTTATACTTACATCGTCTCCTTCAATGGATATTCTTATTTCCAGCAACCTCGAGAGACTTATCTATCGTATCGCAGGAAATGATCCGGAAAAGAATGCTGAGCTGATGAAGAGCCTTAACGAGACAGGAAAGTACGAGATAACTGATCAGATGAAGAAGAACCTCTACAGCTTCTATGGTAACTTTGCAACTCAGGATGAGGTTGCAGCTACCATCAAGACTCTGTATGACGAGGATGGATATATAATCGATACACATACTGCGGTTGCAGTTTCAGTATATGATAAGTACAAGGCTGAGTCAGGTGATGCTACACCAACAATTATCGCTTCGACAGCAAGCCCATACAAGTTTACAAGAAGCGTTGTTACAGCTATCGATCCAAAGCTTGATTCAATGGGTGATTTCGAGCTCGTGGATGAGCTTTACAAGCTTTCAGCAGTAAAGGTACCTGCAGCTATCGATGAAATAAGAACAGCACCTGTTCTTCATGACACAGTTTGCGAAAAGGAAGATATGGAAAAGGTAGTTAAGAAGTTCCTTGGTATATAAAATTCTTATGATTAAGATTTTTTGATTAGAATCTTTTGATTAGAATTATTTGATTAGAATCTTTTGATATGGATGAGGTAGGAAATCATGTATATATTAAAAACAAGATCTTCCTTTGATGGAGCTCATTTCCTCAAAGATTATAATGGCAAATGTGCCAACATCCATGGACATAGATGGGTAGTAACAGTTGAGGTTGGCTCAGAGACAGTTGAAACCAGCGGCCCTTATAGAGGCATGGTTGTTGACTTCGGAAAGCTGAAGGGCGACCTGATGGAAGAAACTGCGAAGATGGATCACATGTGTCTGATTGAAAAGGGAAGCCTGAAACCATCAACGGTTGAAGCTTTGAATGAAGAGGGCTTTAAGCTTTTTGAACTTGATTTCAGACCTACAGCAGAAAATCTTGCAAAATACTATTATGATGTTATGTCAACCAAAGGCTACAGCGTTGTTCGTACAAGAGTTTTCGAAACACCTGAAAACTGTGCGGAATATAGCTTGCCGTAACAAAAGGAAAGTCTATCAATGCATTAGCATTAAAGGGGACCAATATGCATGATGTATTTCAAGTTGCTGAAAAATTCATAAGCATAAACGGCGAAGGGAGATTCGCGGGAGAGCTGGCTGTATTTATCAGATTTGCAGGATGCAACCTGAACTGCAGCTATTGCGATACTGCCTGGGCTATTCCAATGGACTGTCCAAGTGAGCTTTTGAGTCTGGAGGATATAATCCGGTATGTAAACTTAGCCGGAGTCAGACGTGTTACCCTTACGGGTGGCGAGCCGCTTCTTCAGGAGAGTCTTCCGGATCTTGTGGCAGAGCTTATCGGGACGGGACATCTCGTTGAGATAGAGACAAACGGAGCAGTTGACATAACTCCATTAGCTGCGTTGGCCGATGAACTGAATCTGAATGATGAGATGGTGATTACTCTTGATTATAAATGTCCCGGAAGCGGAATGGAACAGTTCATGCTGGAAGATAATTATGATCTGCTTGCTCCCTGTGATGTGGTAAAGTTTGTTGTGTCGGACATAAATGACCTGGACAGGGCAAGAGATATCATCTACGAGTATGGCTTAACAGATAAGTGTGGAGTATACCTCAGTGCTGTATTTGACAGAATAAAACCCGCTGAGATAGTTGAGTATATGAAAAAGTACAAGATGAACCGCGTAGTTCATCAATTGCAGCAGCATAAGTATATATGGGATCCTGACTTGAGAGGCGTATAAACAAAGCGGTGTATGTACGGGCGTATAAATAAAGTAACATATGTAAAGCTGAAAAAATGATAAAACATAAAACGGAGAGAAAAATGGCAGTTGATCAGGAAAAAATAAGAGAAC
The DNA here is from genome assembly GCA_902774725.1 of uncultured Lachnospiraceae bacterium. Taxonomy (GTDB): domain Bacteria; phylum Bacillota; class Clostridia; order Lachnospirales; family Lachnospiraceae; genus Eubacterium_Q. Next base: position 8,301 of record CACYJP010000007.1, on the reverse strand, counting down.
ATATCAGAGGTATTCTGGAAGCGATTGGAGAGGATCCGGACAGGGAAGGTCTTAAGGAAACTCCGGACAGAGTTGCCAGAATGTATAGTGAGATCTTCGAGGGTATAGGCTATACTAACGATGAGATAGTTGCAAAGTTCAATAAAACATTTGACGCACCAACTAATAATGATATGGTTCTAGTAAAGGACATAGAGATATTTAGTTATTGTGAGCATCATATGGCTCTTATGTATGATATGAGAGTCAGTGTTGCGTATATCCCGCGTGAGAGAGTTATCGGACTCAGCAAGATAGCGCGTATAGCTGATATGGTTGGAAAGAGGCTTCAGCTTCAGGAGAAGATAGGTACTGATATAGCCTATATCATGGAGAAGGCCACACTTTCGCCTGACGTTGCGGTTATCATAACAGGAAAGCATAGCTGCATGACTGCCAGAGGAATCAAGAATACTCCTTCAGTAACGATGACAACTACATTTAGAGGAGCATTTAAGGAAGACAGGGAGCTTCAGGAGAGAGTGCTCAGACTTATTGATCTGAGAACACAGACGGATGTAGACAGGGCTAAAAAGACGGTTCTGTAGTTTAAGAGTTTTACCGGTTTGGTAAGAAGGTGAATCATTATGAAGAATAAGGACGAAGCAGTAGTAGTTTTCAGTGGCGGACAGGACAGCACGACATGCCTTGCCTGGGCGCTGAATAGATATAAAAAAGTATATGCTGTGTCTTTTGATTATGGTCAGAGACATAAGAAGGAGCTTGAGTGTGCAGCTTCAATTGCAAAGGATTTTGAGGTCGAACAGGTGGTGATCGACCTGAAGGAGCTCAATCAGTTAGCACCGAATTCTCTTACGAGAGCTGATATCGAGGTGGATAAGGATGCTCCGGAGGAAGGAACTCCAAACTCCTTTGTTGAGGGAAGAAATATGCTGTTCCTTACCTATGCGGCGATTTTCGCAAAGACACACGGAGTTACAGATATAATAACAGGCGTATCACAGAGTGATTTCTCAGGATACCCTGACTGCAGAGATATATTTATCAAGTCTCTGAATACGACACTTAATCTGGCTATGGACTACGAGTTTGATGTTATCACTCCGCTCATGTGGCTGGATAAGGAGGAGACATGGGAGCTGGCTGACGAATTGGGGGTTTTTGATATCGTCAGAAATAAGACGCTTACATGCTACAATGGTATAATCGGAGACGGTTGTGGGGATTGTCCTTCCTGCAAGCTCAGAAAAAAAGGACTTGATAGATACCTTGCTAGAAGATAAAAATGTAAAAAAATGGTGAAGGATAAATGGCTAAGGAAAAGAAACTTCTATTTATAGTAAATCCAAAAGCCGGTAAGACGGCAATAAAGAGTAAAATGAACGACATCCTTGAGATATTCTGTGGTGCAGGCTACAGAGTTGAGGTTTATTTAACTCACAAGGAGCAGGAAGTAGATAATGAATTCATCGTAGATCATGCAGACGAGTATGATATAGTTGTCTGCGCCGGTGGCGATGGTACGCTTGATAATACTGTCGGCGGGGTAATGAGGCTGGAGAGAAAGCTTCAGAGAAGGATTCATATGGGCTACATCCCATGTGGAAGTACGAATGATTATGCGAAGAGTCTGAAGATAAGTCTGAATCCGGTTCAGGCTGCAAAGGACATCGTAACCGGTGAGGTTACTCATGTCGATGTGGGAAGACTTGAAAATGACTTCTTTATCTATGTTGCTGCATTTGGTCTTTTTACTGATATATCATATTCAACCTCTCAGAGTTTGAAAAATGCACTGGGTCACGCAGCTTATGTACTTGAGGCGAGCAAGTCTGTATTCAATGTCAAAAGCTACAGGCTTAAGGCATGGTTCGATGATGAACTCGTGGAGGGTGAATTTATTTATGGCCATGTAACGAATTCTCTTTCAATCGGAGGCTTCAAAAATGTCGGCGTAAAGAACATGTCATTCAGTGACGGAAAGTTTGAGTCGATCCTTGTAAGAAAGCCTAAGAATCCGGCAGATCTGAATAAGATAGTTACAAGTCTTATGACAGATAAGATGAAGGATGAATATATCGTATTCAAGGAGTCTTCAAGAGTAGTTATAAAGAGTGAAGAGGAGATTCCATGGACCTTGGATGGTGAGTATGGCGGAAGCTACAAGACTGCCCGTATAATCAATATCCAAAAGGCATTGTCTATAATTTTGAAGAATAAGAGAGTAGTGTCCCGAAAGAATTCAAAGTAGAAACTGACGGGAATTTAGATTATAATAATAAGTTAGAGTTATGAAACAAACTATGGAGATAACAGATGAGAGAAAAGCTGAAACAGTGTGAGAACTTAATTGTTCTCCTTTTCAAGCTAATTTTATATTTTGTTATATTTTGGATATTCTATAGACTGTACGCTATACAGAACTGGCAGCTGCTTACTATTTCCAGAACGGCTGCGGTAACAACGCTCAGCTACGTGATATCAGGATATCTGTTTGTAAAAATATACGGAGGCTATGATATAGGTAAGAGAAAGAGTAAGCCTATCATCATTTCCCTCTCGCTTGCTTCGGTTATGACAGATCTTGTAGCTTATGTAATGCTCTGCGTCATGAACACAAATGATGCGAACAATGCTACATTTACTCTGGAACAGCCGTGGCTGCTTTTGATTGTTTTTGCAGTTCAGATCATTTTTATCCAGTTTGCGGTTTATGGTGGTAACTGGGTTTATTTCAGAATATATAATCCTGAGAGATGTCTGATAATCACATCCTCACAGCGTTCACTCAAGGAGATAAGCTCAAGTGTCCGTAAGTACAGACTTCAGTTCAGAATCTGCAGAAATATGGACTATCGTAATGAGCAGCTTCGCGAGGTTATTCCGAAGTATGAAACTGTCTTTATCTATGATGTTCCTATTCGTGAGCGTACACAGATAGTTGAGTTCTGCTATCAGAATATGAAGAATGTTTATATTAATCCTGAGATGGCGGATGTGGTTGAGCTGAATTCAAGCCATGTAATGCTCGATGACCTGTCACTGCTCAGACTTTCATCACTTGGACTCACAGCAGAACAGAAGTTTATCAAGAGAGCATTTGACATACTTCTTTCAGGTATTGCACTCCTTTTAACATCCCCACTGCTTATCATTTCAGCAATAGCTATCAAGCTCGAGGATGGTGGAAGCGTATTCTTCAAACAGAACAGAGCTACGAGAGGCGGAAGGATCTTCTCGGTTTATAAACTCCGTACTATGAAGGAAAATGTAGATAACTACCTCTCAGTAGTTGATGATGACAGAATAACTAAGGTCGGAAAGGTCCTGAGACGTTTCAGAATAGATGAGATACCGCAGTTTGTAAATGTTATAAAGGGCGATATGTCAATAGTAGGTCCGAGACCTGAGATGCTGGCCAATATATTTAACTATACAAATGATCTGCCGGAGTTTGAGTACAGACTCCGCGTTAAGGCGGGTATCACCGGTTATGCACAGATAGCCGGAAAGTACAATACCTCGCCAAGAGATAAGCTGGTACTTGACCTGATGTATATCGAGGAGTACAGCTTCTGGCTGGATATTAAGCTTTTGTTCCAGACCTTGATCGTTATTTTCAAGAAGGATTCGACAGAGGCCTTCAGTAATGAAACGGATGAGAAGTACGAGAAGTATGAAAAATTCTATGATTCATTTTATTCGGGGGAGACGGAATGATAGATATACTTTTAGCAACATATAATGGTGAGAAGTATATAGATAAACAGATAAAGTCACTTGTGACACAGAGTACGGATTCGATTGATCAGGATATCAGACTGATAATCAGAGATGATGGTTCGGAAGACGCGACTCTGGATATAATAAAAAAGAGACTGGATTATTACAGGGCAAAGAGAGAGTGCCCGATAGATGTTCACATCATAAATGATGGAATAAAAACAGGCTCTCCGTCAGGAAACTTTCTGAAGCTTCTGCATATCTCTGAGGCAGACTATGTTATGTTCTCGGATCAGGATGATATGTGGTATAGGAGAAAGACGGAGACTACCTATAAGAAGATGAAGGAGCTTGAGAAGAAGTACGGCAAGGAAACTCCGCTTTTGGTTCATACGGATCTTGCACTTATGGATGAAGAGGGAAGGAAGATAGCCGCATCCTTCTATGATTACCAGAAGCTTCCGAAGCAGGATAAGCTGAATCATCTGCTTATACAAAATACTGTGACCGGTTGTACGGTGATGATGAATAAGGCTGCAGTTGATCTCATGAAGAAGGCTCCGCAGTCAGAGATGATACTTATGTATGATCATTATGCAGCAGTGCTTGTTGCAGCAACGGGCCATGTTGCATTTATCGATGAGGCGCTTATAAGATACAGACAGCATAGTGGAAATGTTGTTGGCGCCCACGCGGCCGGAAGCTCGGCTGAGTATAAATCCCGTATAAGTAAGGGCAGAGACAGATTTCTCAAGGATATGGATCTCAGCTACAGACAGACGGGCTATATCGTAAAGAGATACGAGGAAGAGATAAAAAAAGCCAGAGGCGAGAAAACTGTTGAGATAATGAAGGAGTATTCGGACCTGATAATGGCTGATAAGCTGAAGAAGATAGAATTCTTCAAGAAGTATGATGTATATAAGCATGGAAGTATAAAGAAGGCAGTGCAGATGCTGTGGTGCTAGAAGCTCTTCCGGTCAGACTAACTGACAGAACGGGGTATTATGACAATAACTGGTAGTATAGTCACATACAACAATGAAAAAACGATAGAGAGATGTATAGCTTCAGTTCTTGAGCAGACGAAGGATAAGGACTTTCAGTTCAAGCTTTATGTATATGATAATGCGTCTACGGACAGCACTGTATCTATAATAGAGTCAAAGTTCCCTGAGGTTCGTATTCTGAAAAATGATGATAACAAGGGCTTCGGAGCGGGACATAATGCGATAATTAAGCGTGTGAAGTCTGATTATCATTTTGTTATCAATCCGGATATCTATGTGGATATGGATACGATAGGAAGACTCACGGATCACCTGAAGGAACACTCGGAGATAGGTCTTATAACTCCGAAGGTGTTAAATACTGATGGAACAGAGCAGTATCTTCCGAAATATTGTCCGACATTTAGATATGTTATTATCAGCAAATTCCCGGGCTTCCACTACCTGAGAAGAAGATACACGAGACAGGCAGAGGACTTAAGTGTTCCGACTGAGATAGAGTTTTGTACAGGCTGCTTCTTCGGAGCGGAGACTGTATTTCTTAAGAGAATGAAGGGCTTCAGTAACAGATACTTTATGTACTGTGAGGATTCGGATCTTTCTAAAAGAGTACTTAGAATCGGAAAGAAGATAGTGTTTTATCCTGATGCCACGATATATCACAACTGGCAGAGAGATAATACAGGTAATCTGAAGGGTGTGTTCAGATTCCTGAGATCACTTTTGGTATTCTTTAAAAAATGGGGCTTTAAGTTCTGATATAGCACGACTTGAATGGTTACGATTTATAAGTTATGAACGGAGTGTTTGAATGAAAATAAAAAAACTGCTCAAGGTAAACCTGATCAACATAGGTATACTTGGCGTAGTATTTGTATTCCATTTTGTGACGAGCAAGATGTTCAGTGCACACGATGGAACCGGTGATATGAGCAACCTGACCAATCTTATATCGATGATACTTCTTCTAGGCTGGGCGGCATTTACAATATATTCAAATGTTGTTGTCGTGAAGGAAGACAGTATAGAGGAAAAGCAGAGTCTTCTAAAGCTGAGGGACAGGGTTAAGAATGCCGGACGTAAGGATAGATTTCAAAATGAAAGAAGACATATGCTGGATATGATAGAAAGCATCCAGAGCAGAGAAGGCTATTTTATGTCAGATGAAAGAGACGAAAGGGTGAGAGAGCTCTACATACTGACACAGAATCAGCTGAAACGCAATCTGACCAATGCAGCAGAGTATATGGAGTCCTTCGATTATGTGACGGGAAAGGATTCCGGATATCTGCAAGAAATGTGTGGTGATACACAGTATCTGCTGGATAGATTTAACAAGCTCGCAGAGCTTTCAGTTACATTTGACGATACAGCTCTTGATTATGACACTCAGGAGATTGAGGATATGATTGAGAGTCTTGAGCTGATGAGAAAAACAGGAAAGGCGAAGTTGGAATCATGAAAAAGACAAATAAAGTTATAGTAATGGGAGTAGTTTTTGCAGTATCTATAATAGTTCTATTGTTTATCTTTCTCTTGTTCAAAAACTCCTCCAAAGGAAAAACAACGGACTCAATGATCAAGAAGATCAACGTTACAAAGCAGACACCTGTTAAGGCGTCGATTTCTCTTGAAGATAATACTCTTTATGATGAGCTGCCGGAAATCACAAAGTATCCGCTTGCTGTACAGGGAAAGGGCGATGTTGTTATCGAGATAATGACCTCTCCTGAGAAGGCAGGGGAAAACTACGAGGCCTGGCTCATTGATGTTGCTAATAAGTTCAACTCTGAAGAGCATACAACAGAGGCCGGACTCAAGATAGGACTTTCAATCCGTCCTGTTTCATCAGGTCTTGCGGCTGACTATATCATTTCAAATAAGCATACTCCACAGCTCTTTACTCCATCGAATTATCTCTGGGGTGAGTATATCAATGCAAACGGTGGAGATGTTACTGAAAAGACTAACAGACTTGTTGGTAATACTGCAGGTCTTCTTATAAGCAAGAACAGTACATATAAGACCTATGCTGATATCATTGGAGCAGTTAAAAAGGGTGAGATCAACATCGGATACACAAACCCTCAGACAAGTTCTACGGGAATGAATCTGCTTCTTTCTATACTGAAGGATGGAGATGCTGATATGTTCAGTGATAAAGCAGTAGAGAGCTTTACTACATTTCAGCAGAATATCCCATTTGTTGCGTATAATACAATGCAGATGAGGGATAGTGCTAAGAAGGGTACTCTTGATGGAATGATTCTTGAGTATCAGACCTATATCAACGAAGAGAACATCAACAAGATGTATGATTTCGTTCCATTCGGAGTAAGACACGACAATCCTCTTTACATCGTTAATGAGAAGTATTTATCTGATAGTGAGCTTGAGGCAATTGATATAATAACTGATTACTGCCTGAGTGGAGATATGCAGACAATTGCTACACAGTATGGCTTCAACGCAAACAATGATTACAGCACTGATGTTAAGTACACAGGTGCTGAGGTTAATAAGGCGCTTGAGATATACAAGGCAAATAAGGATAACGGACAGGATATCATCGCAGTATTCGTCGCTGACTGTAGCGGAAGTATGTATGGTGATCCACTGAATCAGCTCAAGACCTCACTTTCAAACGGTATGCAGTATATCAACGAGAATAACTATGTTGGACTTGTGAGCTATGCTGATGATGTTACCATCGAGGTTCCTATAGCTAAGTTTGATCTGGATCAGAAGGCTTACTTCCAGGGCGGAATCAACAGACTTCAGGCCAGCGGCTCAACTGCCAGTTATGATGCGATTGTTGTTGCGATGGATATGATAGAAAAAGCTCAGAAGGATAATCCGAATGCCAAGCCTATGATATTCCTTCTCAGTGATGGTCAGCAAAATGTCGGCTACAGCCTTGAGACTATCAAGCCATCACTCAAGGATTCAAAGATTCCTGTATATACCATAAGCTACACTGCAGAAGCAGATACAGCAGCGATGAAGGAGCTTTCCGAAGTAAACGAAGCTGCAACCATCAATGCAGATAGCGAGGATATCGTATACAAGATAAAGAGTCTGTTCAATTCTCAGATGTAATTCAAAACTTGAAAAACAATAAGTATAAGATCTACTAGAATTATAATATCTAATAAAATTATATGATTTAATAAAAGGGAAATCCCCGCCTTCGTAAAGAAGACGGGGATTTTGTATAGTGGTTCATGAGAAAGTGGATCTAGATTAAGGTCCTACAGAGAAGCGCTTTCCGCAGCCTCTGCAGTCGAATACACCTATCTCATCATGGTCGTATACGAACGATACGTTCGAACTTCCACAATGTGGACAAGTAACTCCGTACTCGTTATCTCCTCCAGTTACCTTCTCGAGGTTCTCGCTGTTTAATGCCTTGTTCTCTTCATTCTTCATAATACTTTTCTCCTTTCAATTTGTGAATAGTTGCTTGTTTGTTTGTTTCTGATAACACTATATCACATATTTTGTCACAGTTGTGTCACAAATTTTAAAAATATAAAAAATTTATATATAAAAAATTTTTTTGTTGACA
>CACYJP010000006.1 GCA_902774725.1 uncultured Lachnospiraceae bacterium | reverse complement strand
CGATATAATCAATGAAAATGAAAAGGAAAGAAGAGAAGAGTTTCTGAGTGAGTATGTTGAGGTGGAGGGCAAAAGAAAGAATCTTCTGGCGACACCTCCTGTGTATACTATTTCAGAAGAGCTTCTGGACCGCATCTTTGATGAAAATGATGTGGCCAAGGATGACAGGAAGCTGATCAAGGACTATATATGGTCGGAGAAGGAAAGAGTGAAGAAAATCCTGAAGCACTCTGAGCAGGAGGATCATATTCCTGAGCTTTCAAGGGAGGACTTTGAGAAAGGTCCTATGTATCTTTCACTTTCGGGACTCTTTTATGATAAGTATATATACTACAGCTACGAGGATTATCTGGAGCATATGAGACTGACAAAGGAGCTGGAGAAAAAGCATAATAACTATTCACTTATTCTGAGGCAGGATATGAGATTCAGAAATGTCCAGCTGTTTATGCAAAAGGACAAGTGGGTTATAATATCGAAAAATGTAACGCCTGCGATACATTTTATTGTGTCCTATCCTGAGGTAAGAGAAAGCCTTGAGGCGATGATAGAGATGTATTAAGACGATGATAAAGATGTATTAAGGCGGTAAATATAGGGAGATATATGGCAAAGAAACTTTTTATAGCAGAGAAGCCCTCGGTTGCCCAGCAGTTCGCGGAGGCCCTTAAGATCAAGGGCGCAAGAAAGGACGGCTATCTTGAGGATGAAAACTACATAGTGACCTGGTGTGTCGGACATCTGGTTGGGATGAGCTATCCCGATGCATATGATCCGAACCTGAAAAGGTGGAACATGGATACGATACCTTTTATCCCTGAGACCTATAAATACGAGGTCATACCTGCTGTGAGCAAGCAGTTCAAGATAGTGAGTGGTCTTCTTAACAGGGATGACGTTGAGACTATCTATGTATGCACTGACTCGGGACGCGAAGGAGAGTATATCTACAGGCTGGTAGATAATCAGGCAAGGGTTCCGGATAGCAAGGATAAAAGAAGAGTCTGGATCGATTCACAGACTGAGGAGGAGATTCTCAGAGGAATAAACGAAGCAAAGCCTCTTTCAGAGTATGATAACCTCAGCTGCTCAGCCTATCTCCGTGCGAAGGAAGACTATCTGATGGGAATCAATTTCTCCAGAGCACTGACTCTGAAATACTCATATCCTATAAAACAGTATCTCGGAACAGACAAATGCGTAATAGCCGTAGGTCGTGTAATGACCTGTGTGCTCGGAATGATAGTAAAGAGAGAACGAGAGATAAGGGAGTTCGTGTCGACTCCATTTTACAGAGTTGTCGGACTTATAGGAAAGAAAAAGGATGAGGCCGATGAAACAACTCTATTTAATGCTGAGTGGAAAGCGGTTAAGGGCAGTAAGTATGAGGGAAGCCCAAAGCTCTATAAGGAAAATGGATTTAAGGAAAAGAAGGATGCTGAGGAACTGATAGAGTATCTGTCGGATCCGACTCCTGTTGAGATGAAGATAAAGAGCATGACTAAGAAGACGGAGAAAAAGAATCCGCCGATGCTGTACAATCTGGCGGAGCTTCAGAATGACTGTTCAAGGATGTTCAAGATAAGCCCTACAGAAACTCTGAATATAGTACAGGAGCTTTATGAGAAAAAGCTTGTTACTTATCCGAGAACAGATGCCAGAGTGCTTTCTACTGCAATAGCAAAAGAAATTGACAAGAATCTGAGAGGGTTATGCAATTATCAGAAGGTTGCACCATTCGCTCAGAATATAATAAATCAGGAAGGCTATAAGGGAATAGCAAAGTCGAAGTATGTTAACGACCGTATATGAGGTGATCGCGAGGAGGTTCGTCTCCATCTTTTATCCTCCTGCACAGTATCAGAAGATAAATATAGCTCTTGAAAGAAAAACAGAAGAGCTGAGTGCATCATTTAAGCTTCTGGTAAAACCGGGATATCTGCAGGTTGCAGACACGAACTTCGGAAAGAAGAAATCGGATAAGGAAGAGACCGGTAATTCTGATGGGGCAGGTAAGAAGTCGGACTCAGCAGATGGAAGCGGACAGGATTCAGAGGGTGAACAGATAGCGAGTGAAGAGGTTATCGAGTATGTTTCCAAGCTGAAAAAGGGAGACGTCCTTTCCTGTAACGGCTTTGAAATAAAGGAGGGAAAGACCAATCCTCCGAAGAGATATACATCAGGTTCTATGATCCTTGCAATGGAAAATGCAGGACAGCTGATTGAGGATGAAGAGCTACGTGAACAGATAAAGGGAAGCGGAATCGGGACATCTGCTACAAGAGATGCTATAATAACAAAGCTGGTAAATAATAAGTACATAAGTCTGAATAAGAAGACTCAGGTACTGACACCATGCTTCCTCGGTGAAATCATATATGATGTTGTTCTTTACTCAATTAACGGTCTTCTCAGAGCGGATCTTACTGCAAGCTGGGAAAAAGGACTTGCCGGAGTTGCTGATGGAAGCATTTCCGAGGAAGAGTATATGAGTAAGCTGTCGGATTATGTTGTTAAGTATACAAATGCGGTGAAGAGTGTGAAGAATCAAAATCAGATGCACTATGTTTTTGATAAGACAAAACCGTTTTATGAAAAGAAACCGAAGGCTAAAGCGAAGGCAAAAGAGTAGAGTGATAAAGACGAAAAAACAGACGAAAAAAAGATGAAAAACAGACGAAAGATGAGGTAGTGAAATGAGCCATAATGATTTACTCACAGTAAAAAATATGTATGATCTGACACACACAAAGGCTGCGGAGCTTTTGGGCAGTGTTACATTTCCATGGGAGGCACTTCCGAGGATAAAGGATACAATACTTGAACTCGGAGCTAAGATCGATGCAGATGCAGAGCTGTCAGCCGAGTACACAAAGCGTGGTGATGATATCTGGATTCATAAGACTGCAACTGTTTTTGACAGTGCTTATATAGCAGGTCCATGTATAATCGGTGCCGGAACTGAGGTAAGACAGTGTGCATTTATAAGAGGATCGGCGCTGGTTGGAGAAAACTGTGTTGTCGGTAATTCAACAGAGCTTAAAAATGTCATCATATTTGATAATGTTCAGGTTCCTCATTATAATTATGTAGGAGATTCTGTTCTCGGATATAAGTCACACATGGGAGCAGGCTCAATAACATCAAATGTGAAGTCTGACAAAACTCTTGTTACAGTTAAGGGATATGGTGAGTACGATGATGTAAGTATCGAAACAGGACTTAAGAAGTTCGGTGCGATGCTTGGAGACTTTGTGGAGGTTGGATGTAACAGTGTTCTGAATCCCGGAAGTGTTATCGGAAGTCATACCAATATCTATCCGCTTTCTCCTGTAAGAGGATTTGTTCCGGCAGAGAGTATTTATAAGACCGGCGGAGTGATAGTCAGCAAGGAGTAAGAGATGAGAGGCTGACCGGGGAAACAAAGAAATCGTAAGGAAGAGAAACAGGAAGAAATAAAAGAAAAAGGAAACAGTATGATAAGAAAGAAAAGCAAGATGAAAAGGCTGGTTGCAGGTGTGCTTTCCGCGGCACTCGTGGTTGGTACATTTGTGACAGTATCTAAGATTGACAGGGTGCAGGCTGCTGAGAAAAAGAAGGCAGCAGTGACAAAGTCTGTAAAGGGATTTCTCGAGACAGGTCTTAAGCCACTTGGAACTACTATGTATATTTTCGGCGGTGGCTGGAATGAAGAGGATACAGGGGCCGGAAAGGAAGCAAGAACTATAGGACTTTCTGCGAAGTGGGCAGAGTTTGCCGAAAAGCAGACGTCCTCCTATAATCATAAAAACTATGATTACAAGAAGGATGTATCCGTTATTCATAATGGTTTGGACTGCAGTGGATACTTAGGCTGGACGCTTTATAACACGCTTGAGACGACGGATGGAAATCCGGGCTATGTTGATTATAATAATAAAGTATTTTTTGGGCTTGCGGATAAGGGCTATGGTACAATGACTGCTCCCGGTTCAGTAAAGGATTATAAGCCGGGTGACATCATGACAAGCTCAAGCCATATGTGGATCGTGCTGGGAAGCTGCTCAGACGGAAGTGTTGTGATACTTCACAGCAGTCCTCCGGGAGTTCAGATAAACGGTACGCCGACACCGAGCGGAAAGACAGATTCCGAGGCTGTTAAGCTGGCCAAGTATTATATGCAGACCTATTACAGCTCATGGTATAACAGATTTCCAAATGTAAGTAAGCCGATTAGTTACCTCTCCGGTTACTATCAGTTCAGATGGGACACAGCAAATGGCTTTGCTGATCCGGAGGGCTATCAGAGCATGACAGCTGAAGAGGTTCTGGCTGATCTTTTCGGAGAGAATCTCGGAAAGTGGAAGAGCGATGCTTATGGATGGTGGTATCAGTATTCTGATGGATCATATCCAAAGTCAGAGTGGGCTGAGATAGGAAATGTATGGTATCACTTTAACTCAAGTGGTTATATGGAAACCGGATGGATCAAGGACACCGCTACGTGGTATTATCTCGAAGGTAGTGGTGCCATGGTAACCGGCTGGAAACAGGTAAAGGGCATCTGGTATTATATGAGAACTGATGGTGCTATGCATACAGGCTGGCTTCAGGATGGAAGCACCTGGTATTATCTGAATGCAGACGGAGCTATGATGACCGGATGGGTTCAGTCGGGAAATGACTGGTATTATCTTAAAAACAGCGGTGCGATGGCTTGTTCGGAGAAGATAGGAAACTACACAGTTGATGCTACCGGTAAGTGGGTAAAATAAGCCCGGAAAATGTGGATTAGAGTATATAAAGTACGGGGTGTGCTTGTATGAAACAGGGTTTTTTGATCGTTAATCATGGAACACTTGATAACGAAGTAAAGGATAAAACTATAGGTGAGTTTGCTCTTTCTGTAGGTGATAGATTCGAAGATGCGGTTGTTTCATTTGCATATACTGATCAGGATGTGAGAAGAAAACTCAGAGAGGAGACCGGAGAAAAGGTCCGTAATCTGAAGGCTGAGATCCTGAACATGAAGGAAAATGGAGTGACTGATCTTGCAATAGTTTCAACAGACATACATGATGGAGAACACTACAGAAGGCTGAAGGAGGAGACGGTCGGACTTGCTGCGCTTTTTAAGACAGTAAGCATTTCTGTTCCGCTTATATATACTGACAAGGATTTTGAACTTGTAGCACGTGCCATGCACGGAGCGTTTTCGGAGCAGGTGGGTGATGATATCCTGATACTTGTCACGGCAGGGCATAAAACCGACGGCGCCGAGGAGCTGCTTGGGTTTGAAAAGTCTCTTAAAAAGCATGTTAAAAACGGCTATGTAGCGACGCTTCACGGAGAGAGAAGACTCTATAAAGTAATTAAAGAGCTTAAGCAGAGCGGTATCGAGGCCGGCAGGATCATCCTGGTTCCTATGGAGTTTATGGCAGGAAAAAGTGTTGAAAATGATGTTTCACAAGAGTATACTTGCCTTGTTCAGCGTCTGAAAGACGAGGGTTATACCGTTGAAGAGGCGTTTAAGGGGCTTGCAGAGTACGACGAATTTCAGAGGATATATCTGAAACACCTATATGATTCGATGAGATAAGTGTCATAAGTCAAAAAGAATCGTCCCCACTCGACTTGTAAGGAGAAAAGATTATGAATATAATTATTGCCGGATGTGGTAAGGTCGGACGTTCGCTTGCGGACAGGCTTACTGCAGCAGGGCACGAAGTTACTGTAATGGACAAGAATTATGAGGCTATCACTTCGGTTACAAGCTTTATTGATGTCATGGGATATCAGGGAGACTGTACGAGTATTGCGACTCAGATGGAGGCCGGAATTAAGAAGGCGGATCTTCTTATAGCAGTAACTGATGATGACGAGAAGAATATGCTTGCATGTCTTATCGCAAGAAAAACAGGTAAATGTCATACAATCGCACGTATAAGAAGTCCACAGTATACGGACGAGATACAGTATCTGAAGGATGAGCTCGGACTGTCTATGTCTATCAATCCTGAGATGGTTGCAGCTGACGAAATCGTGAGACTTATTCAGATCCCATCAGCGCTCGAGGTTGATACATTTGCCAAAGGAAAGGTTAGTCTTATCGGTATAGAGATTCCGGAAGGGTCAGTTCTTGATAACCTTAAGATGAAGGATCTCTACGGTAAGGTTGGAGCGGGAGCACTTATCTGTGTCGCAGAGCATAATGGTGAGGTTGTTATCCCAAACGGTGATTATATGCTTCACACCGGTGATAAGATATCAGCAACTCTTTCTATGGTGGAGATAAGTAATTTCCTGAATAAGATCGGAATCAAGGCAAAGAAGATAAAGGACGTAATGATCGCCGGCGGTGGAACGATCGGCTATTATCTTGCAAAGAAGCTTATCGGTCTTAAGATAAGAGTAAAAATAATCGAGAAGAGTCTCGAGAGATGTGAGGAGCTTGCGGAGCTGCTTCCGAAGGCGATGATCATTCACGGAGATGCAACAGATAAGACTCTGCTTACACAGGAGTCTATCGATGAAATGGATGCGGTTTGTGCACTTATGCATCTTGATGAAGCGAATATCCTTCTGTCGCTTTATCTGAACAAGCTTGATCCAAGCATAAAGGTTATTACAAAGGTACATAGAAATTCATATGCGGATATCGTAAATGAGCTTCCTGTCGGAAATAAGATAAGTACGAAGGAAATCACATCAGACTATATCGCAAGATATGTAAGATCTATGCAGAATTCCATCGGAAGTGAGGTAGAGGCACTCTACAGAATAATGGATGGAAAGGTAGAGGCTCTCGAGCTTCAGGTTGGAGAGGACTTTAATTTTACGGGTGTCGAGCTTAAGGATATCCCGATAATAGATAACACACTTATTTGTAGTATAAACAGACATGGTAAAATAATTCGTCCGGGTGGACGTGATTTTCTTGAGAGGGGTGACAGTGTAGTTATAGTTACAACTAACAAGAACATAAACAGCATTAAAGATATCGTGAGGGGTTAACTGGTACGTAAGATGAATAACAGAATCATTTTAAAAATGCTAGGAAAGCTCATACAGCTCGAAGGAATTCTTTTAATACTGCCCACGATGCTTGGACTTTATTTTTCGGAAAAAAGCTTTATTTATCTGGCAGTAACTGCCGGTGGCTCAATAATCCTGGGAAGTCTTATAAGACTGATTCCTACAAAGAACTCAAGGATAAGAGCAAAGGAAGGCTTTGTGATCACAGCCCTTGCGTGGCTTGTGTTTAGTGCTATAGGAGCGATTCCGTTTTGTATATCAGGATACATTCCAAGCTTTACGGATGCTATGTTTGAGACATCTTCGGGCTTCACAACAACCGGAGCGAGCATTCTTCCAAATGTAGAAATACTTCCCAGGTGTCTTCTTTTCTGGAGAAGCTTTACTCACTGGATAGGTGGAATGGGTATCCTGGTTTTCATGTTGATATTTGTTCAGTCCAGTGCTGATGAGATGAACATAATGAAGGCTGAGTCTCCGGGACCATCAGTAGAAAAAATGGTTCCAAAGGTAAGAGAGACTGCACTCACTCTTTATGCCATCTACACAACTATGACAATTATTCTGATAATTGCACTCATTATTGCCGGCATGCCTGCATTTGACAGTGCCTGCATATCCTTTGGTACTGCGGGAACCGGTGGATTTGGTGTAAAGTCGGACAGTATCGCCAGCTATAATTCTACGTGTCAGACGATCATTACGATCGGAATGGTTATGTTCGGAATAAACTTTAATGCTTATTTCCTTATTCTGATAAGAAAGTTTAAGAGTCTCTTTAAGCTTGAAGAGGTAATCACATATCTGTCTATATTCTTTATAGCTTCAATTATTGTAACGCTGGGAACAGTAGGAGAAAGCTTTGGCGGTTCCTTCCATCATGCATCCTTCCAGGTTGCGTCTATCATGACTACAACCGGTTTTGCGACGGTGGACTTTAACCTGTGGACGACGATGCCAAAGGGTATACTTGTACTTGTAATGTTTATAGGTGCCTGCGCCGGAAGTACGGGAGGCGGACTCAAGGTTTCCCGAGTTATACTTTATTTCAAGCAGGTAGTAAGGGAGATACAGAGCTACATACATCCGTCATCAGTAAGAAATATCAGACTGGACGGAAAGTCTGTAAACAGAGATACACTCAGAACGACAAATGTTTTTCTGATGGCATATATTTTTATTTTTGTAACATCGTTCTTTATAATAAGCTTCGATGGATTTGATCTGACGACAACCTTTACATCGGTTGCCGCAACGATCAACAACATAGGACCGGGTCTGGAGCTTGTAGGACCTACAGGACATTATGCTGATTACA
Source organism: uncultured Lachnospiraceae bacterium (assembly GCA_902774725.1). Taxonomy (GTDB): domain Bacteria; phylum Bacillota; class Clostridia; order Lachnospirales; family Lachnospiraceae; genus Eubacterium_Q. Next base: position 31,997 of record CACYJP010000006.1, on the reverse strand, counting down.
GCATCCTTTCGAAATGGGTTCTGATCTTTGATATGATTGCAGGAAGACTGGAACTCTTCCCGGTACTTATAATGTTTTCTATTAGTACATGGAGAAAGAAATAGTGAAGAAACTGGGTTCAGCACAAATAATACCTATCAGCTTTTTGGTGGCAATATTGATTGGCACTTTACTTTTGATGCTGCCTGTATCGACTGCGGATGGTGCAGGTACTGATTTTGTAACGGCGCTTTTTACATCTACGACATCAACCTGTGTTACAGGACTTGTCGTGGTTGATACATTTGCAAAATGGAGTCTGTTTGGAAAAATAGTAATCCTTATCCTGATTCAGCTGGGAGGACTCGGAATCATTACGATCACATCCACGCTTATGCTGATGATATATAAGAGATTTTCGCTTGGACAGTCGGTGCTTTTGCATGATGCATTTAACCTGAATTCAATCAGCGGACTTAAGAGGTTTCTGAAGGGCGTTTTCCTCGGAACCTTTACGATAGAGGGAATTGGTGCACTTATTTATATGATCAGATTTATCCCGCAGTACGGTGGGCTGAAGGGTGCCTGGTTTTCAGTATTTAATTCTATTTCAAGCTTTTGTAATGCCGGTATTGATATACTTGGGCCGGACAGTCTTATGCGTTATAATAATGATGTACTGGTTCAGCTTAATACTATGTTCTTGATAATAATGGGTGGTCTCGGATATGTTGTCTGGTTCGATATCTGCCATGCTATAAGAATGGGAATTAAGAGACGATATAGTCCACGCGTTGCATTCGGAAAAATGAGTGAGCATAGCAAGCTAGTGCTGGGAATGACATTTGCACTTATTTTCATCGGAGCTGTGATCGTTTTCTGTCTGGAGTTTGATAACGATGAAACAATCGGAAAAATGGGTATCGGCGGAAAGGTTTTGAACAGCGTATTCCAGTCAGTTACCTTCAGGACAGCAGGCTTTGCAACTATTCCGCAGCAGGGACTTAAGGAAACCACCTGTCTCGTTGGTGGTTTGTTTATGTTTATAGGAGGCTCACCAATCGGTACAGCCGGTGGTGTTAAGACGGTTACATTCTTTGTTGTAATAGCAAATGCAGTTTCATTCATACGTTCGAGAAATGAGACTGTCGTTCATGGAAGAAGTATCTCAATCGAGCTTATCCAAAAAGCAAATGCTATTGTGATCGTGAGCTTTGCAGTTACAATGCTTCTTCTTATCGGGCTTATGGTTACAAATGAGGTGGAGCTTGTGGACGCCTTGTATGAAACCTTTAGCGCGACCGGAACGGTGGGACTTTCCAGAGCGCTTACGCCGAATCTCAATACAATTGGGCGGCTTATAATTATTATCGCTATGTATCTGGGACGAATAGGACCGATATCGATGGCACTGTTCTTTAGATATAGTGGTAGAGAGAAGAATAAAGTCAGATATACAAAAGGTAATTTCTTTGTGGGATAAGCTCCTCGGATAAGCTTTATGAATATACGGAGGTTAATAATTAAGGGGAAAATCAATTGCTGTTCTTGGTATAGGAAGATTTGGAAAGAAACTGGCACTCAGTCTCTCTGATATGGGAGCAGAGGTGATGGTAGTCGATGCAAGTACAGAGGTGCTTGAAAAGATGTCGCCATTTGTAACTTATGCTATAGAGGCTGATCTTAAGGATGTAGAGGCCCTTAAGGGGATAGGTCTCGAGGGAATGGATGCTGTTGTTGTAGCTATGGGTTCCGATCTGACAGCAAGTATCATGAGCATAATGGCTGCTAAGGAAATAGGTGTTCCTTATGTACTTGCAAAAGCGGCAGATGTAAGAATGGGAAGCGTACTTGAAAAAGTCGGAGCGGACAAGGTTATATATCCGGAAGAGGAAACCGGACTTCGTACAGCAAGAAAGCTTATGTCAGATTCCTTCCTTGAATTCTTTGAGATAGATGACAAGATATGTATACTTGAGATGGCGCCAAAGAAGGAATGGATTGGCAAGAACCTGATAGACCTTAATATCCGTGAGAAATATCGTGCAAATGTTGTAGCAATAAGAGAAGGTGGCGAGCTTAAATCATTTGTAGATCCGAAGGAACCGCTTAAGGAAGATAACGAGCTTCTTGTTCTTGTTAATAAAGAGGATCTGAAGAGATTTAGATAAGAAGAACCGGAGACGAAAGTCCGATTATGATGTGTTACATACTTATGATGGTTGGCTTGGTCGGAGTGGCCGGAACATTTGCGGCAAAGAAAAAAGGATTTAGAAAAAATCATTAGTCTGAACTAAATAAAGGCAATAAAAAACGAGGTCAGTACATATCAGTGCTGACCTCTTATTAGTATAAATAGCTTATTAGGTTAAATAGCTTATCGCATCTCTGAAAGTCCACCGGCTGATACCAGACCATCAAGCTTAACTCCCGCCTGACAGAAAGGACACTCATGCGAGCTGTAAGATGTATATCCCTCGATATCCTTTGCGTGGAAGATAGAGTGGATATTGTAGCCCTGAACCTGATCAACAGCTGAGAAAATAGCGGATATACCTGCGATAGAACCGCCATAATATTTTATACACTCTATAGCCTTCTCAGTTGTATGTCCGGTTGTGGCAGTCGCCAGAAGCAGAAGCACATGTCTGTTATTAACCATAGGAACCACATTATCCTTAAAGGTAAGCTGTCCCATAGAATTGATCTCAGGAGTAATAACATACATAGTTCCATGCTGGTTCATAGACATGATACCTGACTCAGTAAGTGCGTCTGCGAGATAAGCGCCGACAACATCAGTACTATCCAGACAAACAATCGTATCCACAATAGTAGTTGCGATGTATTCATGACTCATAGACTTTGCAACCGCCTTTGCCTCATTAGCACGAGCCTTAAGAGTTGTAAGGTCGATATAATAATTGATATGTGAAGAAGTAGTTGCAAAATGACCCTGCGAAACCTTGAGATTTATAAGGTTGTTATAGGGTGATGCGATTTTCATTTCATACATTGTAGATTCCCCCTTTTGTAACCATCATAGATGTTTTTGTACCTTCTTTATTATACTTATATTTTTATGAATATGCAACGCGAACTGTTGTTACCAGACACCTTTTTTACAAAAAAATCATCACAAAAGGTACTGTGTACCAAAACGGTAAAAGCATCGTGTAACAAAATGGAAAAAGGTATCATGCACCCCCAAAATGGGGTATAATAAGGAGCATAGTGAGATTGATAAATGGAAGGAGCTAATTATGAATCTAATGAAGAAGCTAAGGCTTGGGAAAACGATTGCTGTTTTAGTTAGTATGTCGCTTCTCGCAGGCTGCGGATCGAAGAACAAAGTTACGGATGATAGTGAGAAGAAGGCTGAGAAGGTGGAGACTACTGAGGAAACTACTGAGGCAGTTCAAGCTACTGTAACGGATGTGACAGAGACTGATTCATCAGAAGCTACAGTTGAGTATGGTTGTACGATCCGCGTTTCTGAAATACTGAAGGTCGGAGGCGAAATGCCAAGTGAAGAGGATAAGGGTGAATCCACATTTGTTGTATCAAAGGAGTCTGAGGAGTTTAAGAATTGTGATTATGAAATGACAGATGACGAGATCATGGCATATGTAGATAAGGCCATTGGAAAGAAGGTTGGCGATACATTTACGCTCAGCTATGAATTTGGAGACGGCTCCTATACTCATATATATACAATACTTGAAATCATCCCATCGGACGAGTCGGGAGGCAACAAAGAGGGTAATGAGAGTTCGGACTGGAAAACGGCTTATAAGAAGTTTCTTACCGGTGTTTCCTGCGACTTTGAATATACAAAGGATATTGTTGTAGAAGATTTTCCAATCATATACGATGCTCCGGCAGCAGCTGATACTTACAGTCTTGCATATGTTGATGATGACGATATCCCTGAACTGATTGTTAATTATACAACGGAAGCTTATACGTGGTATGGATATATGTACTATTTCGATGGAGACAGTGTGAAGCGTGTTGAAATGGGAGATAACACTGCGTTTACGGAGGGTTTTCGTTCGCTGTTTTCGTTTAAAGAAAGAACAGGTTTATTTGTTTGGACGGATGGGACAGGAGTCGGACATTATTGGGACTACTCCTGTATATGTGACTATAACAGTAAGAAGGTACTTCATAGCGTAAATGTATTTTACCAGTCCGAAATCAATTATACTATTGATGATAAGGAAATGTCAGAGGACGAAGCGAAGGAAATTCTGCTTCAGTATTATGACAGCTATGACCTTCAGGAAGATATCGGAATAGAGGCGGAAGGCTTTACAGTTCCGGAGGCAAAAAAAATCACAAGAGAAAATATAGCAGCTGATTTTGGTGAGGAAGAGCCGAGCTTTGAAAGCGAAGAACATGAGCTGACAAGTGAAGGAATCAAGGTTACTGTTCCGGAAGGCTTTTATGATTATACATCTGCAAGCTCAGAGTTTGGTAAGATATGCTCCTGCTGGAATCCTGAAAACAATATGAAAATCCTTGTTTTCTATGACGAACAGACCAGTTCCTCCAGCCTGAGCGGGGATGCTGAATATTATAAGAAAAAACCAAACTACACCTTTGATTATGAATATATCGATGAAGATGCAATGGTTGAATCAGGCTACAAGCCGGACGGAAAAACGGTTTATTATTATAAAGAGGCTTTTTCAAACGGAAAGGTTATAAAGGTGTACTTCGAGTATCCTGATGAAAATAAGGATGAATGTAATTCTATTCTTGAAGAATTCCTAAATAATATGAGCTACTGATAACCAATGGACCACTTAGATCGATGATAGGATTTCTTTTTTCATGGAAGTTTTTTGTCCTATCTCTGGTGCTACTATTATGTATGGTATGCTACAGGCTGTTTTGCATAAGTGGCTGCCCTGAAAATGAAAGGAACTATATGTCAGCTAATTTTGAAGTCTTAATAGGACCTGCGATGTCAGGAAAAACAACGACTCTCTGTGAACAGGTTCTTAAGGAAGCGCACGATAATCCTGATAAAAACTACATAATGGTTATTCCTGAACAGTCGGGAAATGCATATGAGAAAAGACTTATCAAAATGAGTAAGTCATTATTTCAGCGTCCCGGCTTTTTCAATATAGACCTGATAGGCTTTAACCGCCTTGCTTTTCGTGTTTTTGAAGAGGTAGGAATAAAGAGCTCGCAGGTTTTGGAAGAATACGAAAAAAATATGCTGATAAGAGTTGCCTCCGGAAAGGTTTCAAAGAGTCTTTCCGTATATGGAAACAGCATAGAGAAGGTCGGCTTTATCTCTGAAATGAAGACAGTGATAACCGAGCTTATAAGCTACGGGATAACAAGTGAGGATCTGGATAAGCTGATAGAGGAATACTCGTCAGAGGGTAACGGAAACGCCGGCACGGACTATAATCCTTCTCTCGCAAAAAAGCTGGGAGATATAAGGAGCATTTATGCTGAATATATGAGTCGCATCAGCGACAGTGATACAGGCTACTATATGAATGTCTCAGAGGGACGACTTAAGCTTCTCGCAAAGCTTCTTAATTCAGACAGAAGTATATCAGTTACGGATGGAAGTATCTTCGTCTTTGATGAATATAGAGGCTACACGCCTGATCAGCTGGCAGTTATCGAAGCTCTTTCAAAGAGAGCAAAGACCCTCAGGTTCTCTCTTTGCATGGATAAGAGAGTAGTGAACAGCGGCTTTGATGTGAAGGAGCATGACCTGTTCCGTAAGAGCGTAGATACTCTTAAGGACATACAAAAGGCTGTTGGCTATGAGCCGATAATAGTTTTTAAAGATGGGTCTGTTTCTAGTGATACAAACGCTTCGGGCGGTACAAATACTTCGAGCAGTGCGAACGCCTCCGCCAGTGCGCTGGAGCATCTCAGAAAATATGCCTTCAGATATCCGGTAAGTGAATATACAGGCGAGCAGGATGAATCGCTTAAAGTCTATTCTGTAGTAAGCCGCGAGGATGAGATGCGAGTTGTTGCTGAGATGATCAGGGACGAGATAAAGAGTGGCTACAGATATGAGGATATAGTCATTGTGACAGGAGATACCGAGGGCTTTGACAGGCACGCCGGAGGAATCTTCAGAGAGTACGACATCCCGCTTTTCTGTGACTATAACAGACGTCTTCGGAAGAATCCGTATACCGAGGCTATTATTCGTATGCTCGATATAGTTGACAATGATTATGATTATGACGGCGTTTTCGGATTTATGAAGACAGGTGTCTGGAAGATAGAAAATAAGAAGGCTCTCTGCAGTCTGGAAAATCACATACTTAAAACGGGTATCCGTGGCCATAAGCTGTGGACCAAGGAGATAAAGCCTTACAGGACCGGAGAAAAGGATAAAGAGCTCACTGATGAGCAAAAGAAGCTCTATGCTGATATGAATGAGATACGTGCAGACTTCATCCGTCTTCTTGAACCGCTTTACATTGTGTCGAAGGGGAAGAATAAGGTTTCAGAGTATCTGTTGGCTATAAGAAGTATTATTGAAGAACTGGATTATGAAAGCGGCATCGAGGAGGCCGGAGCTTTTCTTGAGGAGCGCGAGCTTTATTCTGACGCACTTGTTATGAAGGGGCTTTACGGTGTAATAGACAGATGTATAGCAAAGACAGAAACTCTTCTTGGGAATGAAGAGATGTCGATTCACGATTTTTCTGAAATACTGAATTCCGGTATCTCTGATATATCAATCGGAATTATACCTCCGACTATTGACTGTGTTCATGTTTGTGATCTTAACAGGTCAAGGATCACAGATGCGAAGGTTGTACATTTTATAAGTATGAATGATGAAATCATTCCGACACCTTCAAGGTCCGGAAGAATTATTTCCGATAGAGAAAGAAGGAGCATAACAAAAAAGCTCGAAGAGCTTGGCACCGGAAAGAGATTAGCTGACTCGGATATGGACAGAAGAGTGGATGGCCTCTTTGTTATCTACCAGGTGCTTTCAAAGCCTACTGACAAGCTTACGATGAGCTACTTCGGCGTTGACGAGGAGGGTGGTCAGGCAGAGCCTTCATATGTAGTCGGACGAATACAGAGGATGTATCCGAAGCTGAGTGCTGAGCAGCTCGAGCCTGAGTGCTTCAAGGGCACCAGCGTGAGCGACCGTGCGCGCTATATAGGCTGGGTAAGAGAGGCGATTGATAAGCTTCATAAAGAGGAAAAGGATAAAAAGTTCGCAGATGATGTAAAGAATATCGCCAGGTATGAGAGCTATCTGGGAGAGGACGCCGGGTTCGGTGAAAATATAAGCTCCGGCCTCTGCTTTGATAACTCTGCAGAGAAGATTCCGGAAGAATTGTTAAACAATATCAATCTTCAGCTTTCTGTTTCCAAGCTGGAAAGCTACTCAACTTGTCCATATTCCTTCTTCCTCAGGTACATACTCGGACTGAAGGAACGTCCTGACAGAAAGGTTGAGCTTTACGATATCGGAAGCATAATTCATGAAGCACTCGAGAAGACACTTCGAGAGATAAAGGGACAGTATGATAATAAATGGAGCGAGGTCGGGGATGACAGCCTGAAGGAAATAATGATGGGACACCTGGATGCTTCGTGGAAGGCTTACGAGGAAGAAACCAGACTTGGAGATGAGGAAAATGGTAAGCTGGACAAGATATATCAGAATCTTAGGGAGCTTTCAGAAAGAACTATCATTACGCTGAAGGAGCATATAGCGGCAGGTAAGCTGCTTCCTGAAAGAATGGAACAGAAGTTTTCTGCGACTATCAATATGAAGCGAAGTGACGGCAGGGAGATGCCGGTTGTTATAAGCGGTATGATAGACAGGCTTGATTCTTATGAGGATGAAAGTGGTTATTATATCAGAGTTATCGATTATAAGACCGGAAATAAAGAGTTCAAGCTTCAGGAGCTGAGGGAAGGAACAACGGTTCAGCTTTCGCTCTATACAAAAATAATAAATGAGATATTAAAGAAGAAGCTTGCTGATAAGTCAGCCACCGGAAGTGACAAGGAAGCTAAGGAGCTGGTTCCTGCAGGAATGTACTACTATCATGTAAACAATCCGGTCATCAGCTTCGGAAGCTCTACCGGTAGCTATGACTGGGAGGAGATAAAGCTAGAGGAATCAGCTGCAAAAGAGATAAAAAAGAAGCTTAAGCTCAGAGGAATCACAAATGTTGATCCGGAGGCTCTGGTCGGACTTCATGACAAGGCGGCCATAAGAGAAGAGGATGGAAAGGTTATTAAGGATAGCGATGTAGTTCCTGTTTCCGTTAAGAAGGACGGCTCTTTTTCAGCCACCTCAAGTATAACCGATACAGAGGGCTTTGAAGATATATGTGATTACAGCATGATAGTGCTCGAGGAAAAAGCGGATAAGCTATTCTCAGGTGATTTCAGTAAAACGCCAAAGGTATATGTAGGTAAAAAGAAGCCTTGTGAATACTGTAACTATAAGAGTGTTTGCCGCTTTAACGATGCTGCCGGAAAGGAAAAGCACGTCTATAAGGATAATACATCTCTTTTGGGGCAGATAGCGGCAATTAAGGGTGAGTTAGACACACATGAGCTGCCGGAAATAAAAAAAGCAAACTTCTATAATTCGGAGGATGATTGATGCCATCGTGGAATAAAAAACAACAGGAAGTTTTAGATAGTATAAATGATAATAGAAACATACTTGTTTCTGCTGCTGCCGGCTCGGGTAAGACAGCTGTTCTTGTTGAGCGAATCATTGATATGGTCGAGCTGGGGCTGGCTGAGATAGATGAGATACTGGTTGTTACATTTACCAAGGCTGCTGCTGCACAGATGAAGGGCAAGATAATTAAGAAGCTTGAGGAAAATGCGTCGCTAAGTCCTGAAGGCAGTCTTGCAGGCCAGCTGCTTAAGGCTGAGGATGCTGACATCATGACTATCGACAGCTTCTGTAACAAGATAGTGCGCGAGAATTTCAGTATAGTGGGAATGGATCCGGCCTTTGAGATATATGATAATGAGGAGGTCAAGCTCCTTAAGGATGACGTGCTGGACAGTGTGCTTGAAAAGCATTATAAGGATGACGAGACTGCAAGAGAGCTTGCCGGCTTTATGATGTCCAGAAGTATAGATGATGAGGAGCTAAAAAGTACTATTCTGAGGATCGCATCTATATCAGAAAGCTTTGCGGATCCGGATAAATGGCTGGATAATGCATATCATGAAACAGAAGCAGAAAGCATAAGTGAGAGCCGCTGGTTTATGGACTATAATGATTACCTTGTTTCTCTTGCAAACGAAGCACTCTGGTACTTCTCAGAGCGTAAGGCTGAGTTTGAGGGCATGAGAGGTCCTGAAAATCAGGATGTGATAAACAAGATAACAGAAATGTATGACAAAGATATAGATACTATGAGAGCCTTTATAAACGCCGATACTCTGGTGGGAAGGAAGGATGCACTTCCGGATAGATGGCCTCAGTTTCCTGCGAAGAAGCTCGGTGAGATAATCGATGATCAGGATCAGATAGATCAGCTGAAGGCTGACAGGGAGGCTATAAAGGGAGTATTTAAAACTGTCTATACGGAGGATGATATTAAGGATGAGCTGGTGGAGTCATCTGTATATATCCGCTCTCTGATCGAGCTTGTAAGAGACTTCAGAAGTGAACTTATGGCTGAGAAGACAAAGCAGAAGAGATACGAGTTTAATGATGTGGCGCACGCTGCCTACAGGATTCTTTTCGATAGTGAGAAGAATGAAAGAACTGAGGTAGGAAGCCGAGTGTCCGGGCAGTATAAGTATATCTACATAGACGAGTATCAGGACAGCAGTGATCTTCAGGAGAGTATACTTAACTCGGTTGCCAGGTATGATGAGGATGGCTATCCTGCAAATGTATTTATGGTCGGCGATGTTAAGCAGAGTATCTATCGTTTCAGAATGGCCAAGCCTGAGCTGTTCAATCAGAAGGCTGACATGTACGGAAAGGATGAGCACGGAAGGCTTATCAATCTGAACATGAACTATAGATCACGTGGAGAGGTGCTTGACGCAACCAACTATGTAATGCAGAGTGTGATGCGTCGTACATTTGGCGGAATCGAGTACAGCGAGGATGTTAAGCTGAACCGACCTGATGATGAGGTTTATTTTGATAATTATCCTGAGGCGCCGGAGGGAATAAATGTCGGCGGTAAGCCTGAGGTCTGTATGATAGATGTCGGAAAGCATGATCCGGAGGATGGTCCGATCCTGATAAAGGATGATTATAAGCCGAACCCGATAGAGGATGCTGAAAAACGAATCAAGCAGTTTGAACTCACGCATGATGAATTCGAGGCTATCAAGATCGGCGAGATAATAAGAGAAATCATCTACGGCAACCCGGATAAGGGAAAAGAGCCTGTTTATGTTCTGAATGAAAATTATAATCCTAACAAGCCGGAGAGCGAGAAAAACTCCAGATACAGAAGGGCGAGATTCGGCGATATTGTCATACTTCAAAGGGCGGTAAAGGGCTCCACGCCTATGGTCAGGATATATGAGAAGATGGGAATTCCTGTCATTGTTGATGATCCGAGCGGCTATTTCGAAGCGATTGAGGTCATGACTATCATGTCGGTGCTCAGAGTGATCGATAACATCCAGCAGGATATCCCGCTTGCATCAGTGTTGCTTTCAAATATCGGAGGGCTTACTGATTCAGAGCTTGCTACAGTCGTTAGCCTGTCTCCTGATCCGAAGATGAGTCTGGCTGACAAATGTATAAACTTCTGTGAGGGCTACAAGGATAGAACTGAAGAGCCGGAGCTTATGGATATAGCCGAGAAGCTTGGCAGAGTTTTTGAAATGATAGACGGCTGGTCCGGACTCAGACCATATATTGATATCGCAACCCTTATTGACCATATAATCGCTGACACTCAGTATGACTGCTTTGTGGCTGCCATGCCGGAGGGAAGGCGAAGAGCAATGAACCTGAAGCTTCTCAGATACAGGGCGCTCAGCTTTGAGACGGGAAGAAATGTCGGATTGCTCGACTTCATCAGATATATAGATAAATGTGCCATGAAGGAAATGGAATTCTCTGAGGCGCAGATAATGGACGATGTGGAAAATATGGTCCATATAACAAGTATCCATAAGAGTAAGGGACTTGAATATCCGATAGTAATAGTTGCGAGAACGGGTAAGGGCTTCATGCTTCGAGACATGAGTAAGCCGATCGTTTCAGACAGTGATTATTATATATCGATGGACAGACTTAAGGTTTCGAAAAGTGGCATAATGCTGAGACAGCAGAGTGTAAGAAAGTCGATCATCAAGCTTCTTTCTGATAAAGCCTCCATGGCTGAAGAGGCAAGGCTTCTTTACGTAGCCATGACAAGAGCGAAGGAAAAGCTCTATATAACAGGTACCTATAAGAAGGGCGAGGCTCCGCTTATGATACTTAATAAGAGTCTTATGGCCTATCTGAGATTCGCCTTCAGGACCGGAAATGTAGAGGATTATCTGGTAACAGAGGAAATTGAAGGTGAAGCTCTGGCTGATAGCTATGATAAAAAATACAGAAAACAGTCTGCTGATTATGCGAAGGATATAATGGCTCTCAGGGAGGTGGTTGAAGAAGAGGTGGAGCGCTTAGAGGGGGAAGAGACAGGCGCGAATCCTTATGATTACAGGTATCCATTTGAGAAGGCTACCAGAGAAAAGTCCAAACGCTCCGTCTCTGAGATAAAGCATATGGAAATGAACAGCCATATGGAGATTCGTGATGATTCAGATGAGATAATCACGGATGGTCACGTTTTAGATGAGAAGGCTTCCGGTAAAAAGGTTTTTGGCGAAGAGGTTTCCGGTGGAGCCAAGAGAGGAACCATCACCCACGAGATATTTGAAAGACTTGATTATGGAAGGGTGAGCTCGAGAGATGATCTCATTGCCGAGTTTGAAAGAATTCTCAGTGACGAAAGATACTCAGACGAAGAAAGGACGATGATCAACAAAGCATTTCTCGCAAACTTCTACAGTGAGGATGAGAATTCGCTTTTCATGAGGATGAGACATGCATTTCTTGAAGGCAAGCTTTACAGAGAAAAGCAGTTTATCACCGGAAAGGATATAGCTGAAGGCTCGGATGACTTCGTAATAGTGCAGGGAATAATTGATGCATTTTTCTATGAGGATGGAGACATCGTGCTTGTTGATTATAAGACGGATGCAGTGCAGACTCCTAAGGAGCTTCTCGACAGATATGCGTCGCAGATGTATCTCTATGCAACCACACTTGAGAATCTCACGGGACACAGAGTGAAAGATGTGATATTATATTCAACAAGGCTTGGGGAGGTAAGCTACCCTGAGTGGAGAGCTTATAAACTAGGTGATTTTTGAAAAGAGGAACAGATAAATGAGAGATAAACAAACAGAGGAGCTTAAGCTTCTTGGAAATCAGGGCGTTAAGTACCCGACAGACTACGATCCGTCAGTGCTTGAAAGCTTTGAGAATAAGCATCAGGATAATGATTACTTTGTTAAATTCAACTGTCCTGAGTTTACAAGTCTCTGCCCGATAACAGGGCAGCCTGATTTTGCGACTATATACATCTCATACATACCGGATGTAAGGATGGTTGAGAGTAAGTCACTGAAGCTGTATCTTTTCAGCTTCCGTAATCACGGAGACTTCCATGAGGACTGCGTAAATATCATCATGAAGGATCTGATCAAGCTCATGGATCCAAAGTATATCGAGGTATGGGGAAAGTTCACACCGCGTGGTGGTATATCCATCGATCCGTATGCTAATTACGGAAGACCGGGAACTAAGTATGAGCAGCTTGCGTGGGACAGACTCGCAAATCATGATATGTATCCTGAAAAGGTTGATAATCGCTAAATGGAAACTAAAAAAGAACAGGAAAATAAACTGGTAAACAAACCGGGGAGTGAACTTTATAAAGAAAGAGTCGATTATATCTGCAGTATTCCGAGATTTACACGCAAGGCGAAGCTGGAAAATACCGGACTTCTTCTTGCCGAGCTCGGTGATCCGCAGCTTAAGGTTAAGAGCGTTCATGTTGCGGGTACCAATGGAAAAGGCTCAGTATCGAAAATGATGGCGGGAATTCTTGAAAGATCGGGCTTTAAAACAGGTCTTTTTATATCGCCTCATCTGGTCAGGATAAATGAGAGGCTTTCGATAAACGGTGTAGATATAACTGACGAGGATTTTCTTGAAATAGACAGAAGAGTTATGGATGCTGTTAACAGTCTTCTTGCTACAAATAAAGACTTCGAGCATCCTGCTTTTTTCGAATACATATTTGCAATGGGTGCACTTTATTTTGCTGAGCAGGGCTGTGATTATGTTGTATTTGAAACAGGCCTCGGCGGACGCCTCGATGCGACCAATATACTTTCACCTGAGCTTTGCATAATAGCATCAATCGGTCTCGACCATATGCAGTATCTCGGAAATACCATAAGAGAAATCGCAGGTGAAAAGGCCGGTATCATAAAGCCGGGCGTCCCAATAGTATATAATACCGGGGAGGCAGAGGCTGACGAGGTGATATTAGATACTGCCAGACGCCTGTCCTCTGAAGAAGTAAACGTGGCGACTGAGTGGGCAGCATATCAGATAAATGCTTCAGAAAAAGGCAGCGTACTATCTGATTTAATGGCAGACCTTCCGGTGTACCAGCAGGAAAATGCAAAAACAGCGTATACCGCTTTCAGGGTTCTGGCAGAAAAAGAACAAATACATTTTGATGAAGAGATATTTTGTGATACAATAAAGTCCTTCCGATTCCCCGGAAGACTTGAATATATCGCAGATAACATTATTCTGGATGGAGCACATAATGAGGACGCCGCAAGGGCGCTGATAAAGTCGCTCAGAAGGATATGTGAGAGAGACGGCTGGAAGAAAATAAGTCTCTTCTTTGCAGTTTCAAGTGATAAGGATTATAATAGTATCATTAAGCTCCTTTCGGAAGGGCTTGATATAGAGGATGTATATGTCAGCGAGCTTTGCAGTGACAGACGCGAGGACGCCGGTACTGTGATGAAGCTGTTTCAGAAGTATCTTCCGGCAGAAAAGTCAAATGATGTTGTCGGCTCCACAGATATGAAGAAGCTGTGGGAAACGGCAGTTGGTGAGCTTTCGGATGATACACTCCTCGTGGCTGTAGGGTCACTCTATATGGTGGGAGAGATAAAGGGATTTCTATGAGCAGGATAGATGAAGAATTAAAAAGAATCAGAGCAAAACTGAATGACCGTTATGAGGATGAAGAGCAAGACCTCGAAGATGAAATCGAAAATGGGCTTGATGAAGGCTTTGATGATTTTGATGACGATTTTGACGACGATTATGACGATGACTACAGTGACACAGCTGCTCAAAATCCGGGAGATGATGCAGAAGACTACGAAGCTGATGCAGAGGATTACGAAGTTGATGCAGAGGGCTATGATGAGTCAGATGCAGAAGACTATGCAGATGCAGAAGACTATGCAGATGCTGAAGACTATGAGGAAGAGTATGCTTCTTCGAATGGTTCCGGTAGCGAAGGCTATGATGAGTCGGAGTATGAGCTGGTTGATGAGACCGGTTATGAGACCGGTTATGAGTCAGAGGCTGAGTATGATGATGAGTATGAGGATGAGTACGAGGGTGGTGCCGATAGTGTAAGCGGCGGTGCAGGTAATGACCGAAGAGGTAATATCGGCAGAGATAATAACGGCCGTGATAATAGATATGATCCCCGAAATGAGCTTGAGAGATTTGCAGAGGAGCCGGAGGAGTATACCGATTATTACGGAATTGAGCAGGTTAAAAAGAGACCTGTAAAAAAGATCGTTCCGAAGGAGCAGGAGAAGACAAGAAGTCTTCGAATGAAGAGATACAGGGAGCAGAGTCTTGCGAGATACTCCAACATTTACATGATCGCCGGAGTATTTATCGGAATTGCTATTTTCTTTTTCCTTGTTTCACCGGAGCTTAAGGATGATTACAATCAGAAGCTCAGAGAGGTGGAGACGAAGTATAACAAGACGCTCTCTACCAAGAATAGCGAGATAGACAATCTGAAGCAGGAGGTTGACGGCCTCACTGCAAAGAATGAGGAGTATGCGAATACCCAGGCTGCTATGCAGACCAACATCGATAATCTCTCCAATGAGGTTGAGATGCTCAAGAAAAATGTTGAGAATAACGGTATGATGGTTGCGACTACAACAGATGCATATGTTGCTACCAATACTGATGCTATTCCGGCCGGTGTTGCTGTTCCGAACGCAGCTGCTGAAAGAAATAACGCCAATGTTATAGGTATCTCACGTACAGCCATAGAAGAAATGATTAAACATGAGTAATTGATATGGGACTCGGATTCAGGATCAAACAATATCTAAAAATGTATATACAAAATGTATATCTGCCGAAGATTTACAGGAGGGCTGTGAAAAAGACCACCGTAAATCCTAACAAAATAATCATGGCAGATATGCATAGTGACAGCCTTCCATACAGCATGCAGGCAGTTTATGCTTCTCTTACTGAGAAGGGTTATATTCCGACTATCTACTGCCGGGATATATCCAAGATGAGTAGACGCGAAAGCATGCAGTTTATGAAGGGCTTCATGAAGGAGTATTCTGCTGCAGGTTATGTATTTATCTGCAGCTATTTTCTTCCTGTTTCCTCCTGCGATAAGAGGCCGGAGACAAAGGTTATACAGCTGTGGCATTCCGGCGGTCTTATGAAGAAAATGGGATATGACACAAAGGATGATATTCCGAAATACTATAAGGGCGTAGTAACTAAAAACTACGACCTCGTCACTGTAAGTGCGCCGGTCTGTGCACCGGTATGGGAAAGTGCACTAAGACTTCCGAGGGGAACTGCAAAGCCTCTTGGCCTTGCAAGAACAGATATATACTATAACGAAGAATGGAAGAAAACTAACAGGGAAAGGTTCTACGAGCTATGCCCTGAAGCAAGGGGAAAGAAGATAGTTCTTTACGCACCTTCATTTTCCGGAAATGCATCAGATCCACAGTGTGTTGGAATCGAGAGCGGAATAGAGAAGTTGTTCGAGGAACTGAAGGACGAATATTATCTCGTTGTCCGCCTGCATCCGCATCTTAAAAAGAAATACAGCCGCTTCTGGAAAAGTGCGGCTGCGAGAGAGCTTCCTACAGAAAAGCTCCTCCCGGTTGCAGATATAATGATAACGGATTATTCCTCTGTGCTCTTTGACTATTCGATATACAGAAAACCATTTGTGCTTTTCTGTCCTGATATAGAAGCGTATGAGAAGAGCAGAGGCTTTTATGCGGATATAAAGAGCTTTCCTGCACCTATAGCAAAGAACAGAAACGAACTGGATAAGGTGTTCAGAGATAAGCTTTATGATAACTATTCAAAGGAGCAGCTTGAAGACTTCTTCAAGGAGTATATGGGAAGCTGCGACGGCCACAGCGCTGAGAGGATTCTTTCTGAACTGTCAATTAGTTAGCAGTCCTGATAGACCGGCTAGCCGGTCTCACGAAAGAAGAAAAGACAAATAATTAGGTGACATATATGAAGATAGAGATGGTGGCTTTCGACCTGGATGATACAGCGCTCGATGGACACGGAAAGCTTACAGAAAAAACAAGAAATGCATTTATAAGTGCTGCCAAGGCAGGTGTAGAACCGGTGATAGCAAGCGGCAGGTCCTTTTATTCACTGCCGGAAGAGCTGCTTGAGGTACCCGGTATCAGGTATGCTATATGCTCAAACGGTGCGAATCTTTTTGATGTGAAAAGTAAGGAGTGTCTCAGATCCTACTCGCTTAAGGAAAAGTCAGTAGATCAGATAGTTAAGATAGCTGATGATTACGATGACAGGATTTATCTTGATGCATTTACTAAAGGAGTTCCTCATTCAGACAGACGTCTGCTGGATACACTTCTGAATAATGACAAGATATCCGAGCATAGAAAGAAATATCTGAAGAAAACCAGAAGGCCGGAGGATGATATCAGAGGCTTTATAAATCAGAACAAGTCTTCGCTGGACTGCATGAATTATAACGTCTTTGATACGTCACTTTTTGACGAGCTTATGAGCAGGCTTGCAAAAGAGGTAGAGGATGTGTACTTTACCTCCTCAATTCCGGAGCTTATTGAGATATCCTACAAAGAGTGCGGCAAGGGTAACGGTCTCAGACGTATGTGTGAATATCTTGGAATAGACATACGAAACGTTGCTGCATTTGGCAATGCTGATAACGACGCGGATATGATAAAGGCCGCCGGACTTGGCTTTGCGGTTGCTAACTCATCAAAGCTCGCACTCGATGCAGCAGATGAAATAATCGGGCCGAATACCGAGGACTCCGTGGCCGAAAAAATACTCGAGCTGATATAAGTAAATGGGGACGGTTCTTTTTGACTTATTTTGCAAACCATACTATACTAGTAAGAGTGTTTTGTTGAAAAATATGTAGATTATCAAATAAAAAAAGGATGATGAAGTATGAAAGAATTAAGTACAAAGGTTGAAGGGGAGAATTCTGCAAAGACCTTTTTTCAGAGATGCGGAAATTCACTGGCTATGCCATTTATCATGGTTATTCTCGGTCTGTTTCTGATCATCTGGGGAGATGAGGCGGTCGACCTGGTAGTAAGAATGATGGGTGTCATTCTTCTCGTGGTAGGTGTCGGAATTGCTTGTACTCTTCTTGCCGGACTTTCTCCGGTAACTATGACATTTGCTTTGCTTCTTGTTGTAACAGGTCTGATATGTATCATCACTCCAAAGGGAGTTGCATCCTATGTGATGGTAGTTATCGGTGTGTTCATTCTGGTGAACTCGATCCTGAGGATTCGGGACGCCTACAAGATAAAAGGGCAAACGGATTTCTTTAAGCAGTTCATAATAAATGATTTAATTACACTTGTTTTCGGATTTATTCTGATCATATTTAACCGCTGGCTTATAGTAAATGCAGCTATGATACTTGGTATCATTGTTCTTATTCTTGGTGTAACCAATCTGCTTACAGCTATGAAGGTTTATCATGACGGTGGCCGTTATGTAGATGATGACTCAGATGTTGTCTGGGAAGAATAAAGCCGGATATAAAAGATAAGAGTAGGTGAAGATATGAGAGTTGGAATGGGCTACGATGTTCATAAGCTTGTGGAGGACAGACCTCTTATTCTCGGAGGCGTTAAGATAGAGTATGAGAAGGGCCTTCTTGGTCACTCTGATGCCGACTGCCTCACACACGCAATTATGGATAGTCTGCTGGGGGCTGCGGCGCTCGGCGACATCGGAAAACATTTCCCTGACACAGATCCTAAGTATGAAGGAGCTGACAGCATGGTGCTTCTTGCTGAGGTAAGGGATATGCTCGACAAGAGAAATTATATAATCGGAAATGTGGATGCCACGATCATTGCTCAGAAGCCTAAGATGGCTCCGCATATAGCTGAGATGAGAAAGAATATAGCTGAGGTTCTCTGCATAGAAGAGGACAGAGTTAACATCAAGGCAACTACTGAGGAAGGACTCGGTTTCACGGGCGAGGGACTCGGAATCGCGTGTCAGTCTATTGCTCTTCTTGAGACAGTAGAAAACTATGCTTATAAAAATGTACTGACAGGTGAAGTCGGAGAGGTAGAATAAGATGGATAGATATAACGAAAGATTGATAGTGGTCAGACCTAATCCGATAGTATGGCTTGCTCTCCTGGGCTGTGTAATACTTACACTCATCGGAGCTGTACTGGTAATACTTTCACCACCACTTGGTGTGCTGATTTTTGCCGGCGGTATAGCACTGATAGTTATCACGAAGGATGGTCTTCATCAGGAGATTGAGTTTATCATAACAAATGGTGATATAGAGATCGCAAGGATCATCAACAAGAAGAAGAGAAAGGTTGTCGGAGTGGTCGAAGCTTCGGACATCGCAAAAATGGACTGGGCTAAGAGCGATAAGGTTCAGAATGATCTGGATATAAGCAAGCTCAAGACACGTTCATTCGTAGGCATAGAGCCGGGCGACAATGTTGTTGCTATCTACGCAGGCGAGGGCGATAAGCAGGAGCTTATCATAATGGACCTCGATGAGAAGTGCGTTGATCATATGAAATCGATACTCAAGGTGAAGAGTGAGATCAAATAAGTTTTGATATATGACAAAAAGAAAAGCAGGTGCATAGCACCTGCTTAAAAAAACTATAGCTTATGAAGAAACCATCACGGATCAAGAGGTATCATCTTAAGTCCTTTGTACATCTTTGTGTACATGCTCTTCTCATCTTTGTAGAGCATAGTACCCCTTGCACCGTCACGGATTATATATGCGTACTTGTTTTTTTGCACATTCATGTATAATACTTCTTCTACGTTAAGCTCCTTGGCTTTGACTTTTGCGGTATATACATTTACTGGCTCCAGCTTGTATTTTTTTATAGCCTGTTCAACAGTCATGTCAAAACCTCCTTCACCCCTAAAAATATCTATATTTAGTATATTGTATAATTTAAACAAAGTCAACTGGTAAATATGTCAAAAAGTGATGATATTTCACATATAATGGCTTGAAAATCTCAAAAAAATGCAAAAGAGTGCGATATGGAGAATTATTACAGATTATTCGAAAAACAATTGGAAGATATAAGGAAAAAAATTGAAAAAGGCGGGGAAAAACCGTCACTTCTTTTGCAGGCCTGCTGCTGTCCCTGCAGCTCACACTGCCTCGAGGTTTTAGAGGGTTATTTCGATATCTCAGTCTATTTCTATAATCCAAATATCGACGAGAGACAGGAGTATGATAAGAGGCTGGATGAGCTAAAGAGATTTACAAAAGAGGCGGAGTTTGCTCTGGATGTAAAGGTTATCGAGGGCGATTACAAACCTGAGCTTTTTTATGAGATGGCAAAGGGAAGAGAGAACCTTCCTGAAAGGGGAGAGCGCTGCTATGACTGCTATAAGCTGAGACTTAGAAAAACAGCGGAGTATGCGAAGGCTCATGGCTTTGATTATTTCTCTACAACACTTTCGATAAGCCCATATAAGAATGCTGAGTGGTTGAACGAGATAGGAATTGAGCTTGAAAAAGAACTCGGATCAGATATAAAAATAGGTCCTATATTTCTATATAGTGATTTCAAAAAAAAGAACGGCTACAAGCGTTCTATAGAACTCTCGGAGGAATACGGCCTTTATAGACAGGACTACTGTGGCTGCGTATTCTCCAAGAGAGATAGAGACGTGAAAAAATCACAGTCAGAGAAGAATTAAAACTCTTTTCTTATTTATAATTTGTTATAGTATTACAATTTGTTATAAATCTCCTGAATCTCAGGAATGGTGAATTCATAGTCGGAATTGCAGAAGTCGCAGTGAAGATTGACAGGTTCACCGTCATCAATCATAGACTTTAACTCTTTCTTACCGATACTGATCAGTGCTTTTGTAACTCTTTCACGGGAACAGTTACATTTGTACTGAGTATCTCTGGTATCTTCAATGATTATATCCTGGCCGAATACTTCTTCGCCGAGGATGTCTCGCATCATATCCTCAGGAGTCATTCCACGATCAAAATAATTAGTTACTGAATCGATGTTTGCGAGCCTGTTCTCAAGCTTTGTTATAGTCTCATCTGTAGCAAATGGAAGCAGCTGTATGATGAAACCACCTGCATGCTTTATGCTCAGGTCTCTGTCTACGAGTACGCCAAGTCCTACGGATGTAGGTATCTGCTCGCTTTCTGCGAAGTAGTAGGTGAGGTCTTCACCGATCTCGCCGCTGACAAGCTCAGTCTGTCCGACGTATGGTTCGCCCGGCCCCTCGTCTCTTATTACAACAAGTGTTCCCCTTCCGACTGCACCGCCGACATCAAGATGTCCGTTTGACTTAAGTGGAAGATCAACTGCGTTATTATAGATAAGTCCCTTTACATTTAGCTTTGCATCAGCAGTAACAGTTATCGACTTTGCCGGACCGTCGCCGTTTACCTTGATGGTAAGTACGTCGTCCTCGTTCTTGCACATAGCTCCCATAAGAGCACCACCTGTAAGCAGACGACCAAGTGCTGCACTGCACACAGGACTTGTATTATGAGTCATTCTTGCTGTTTCAACAGTTTCTCTTGTATAGGCTGCAAGGAAACGTATCTCATTTCCGGCGGCCATTCCTCTTACGATATAATCCTTCATTTTTTATCCTCTTTTTATCCTATTTGTTCCATAGCACTTTTAGTAGTATACCACAATAAAAAGATTTTACCATATTTTTGAAACGTTGCCTGAAATGCAGAAAATAGGTTATAATCTCATAAGCGGATGAACGACAAAGATATAGCGATATGATATAGATAAATGAGGTTTTGAAATGGGTAAAAAGTTTTATGCAGTAAAAAACGGTAAGACGCCGGGAATATATGATACATGGGATGAGTGTAAGGAAAATGTATCAGGCTTTCCCGGAGCTGAGTATAAAAGCTTTAAAACTCTTGAAGAAGCAAAGGAGTTTATGGAGGTTGGTTATGAAAGGAAGCCGGGAAGTGCAGGCAGCGTAGGAGGCACCGGCGGAGCACGCCGCGTAAAGCCGGATCTTAAAACCTATCTCGCTGAAATGGCAGAGGAAGGAAGAGCGGTGGCCTTCGTGGATGGAAGCTACAATATAACTACAGAAGAGTATTCCTACGGTATGGTTCTTTATTATGAGGGTGATATATATGAGGCGAGCAGAGGCTTCAGTAATCCTGAGCTAAAGGAGCTTCGAAATATCGCAGGAGAGATGGAAGGTGCTATGGCGGCAGTAAGATACTGCGATGAGCATGGAATCAGCGGAGTAGATATATACTACGATTATGCCGGTATCGAGCTCTGGGCAAACGGACAATGGAAGACCAATAACTCCGGCACCAGAGACTACAAAGCATATATGGATAAAATGAGTAAAGCTATCGATATAGTATTTCACAAGGTCAAGGGTCATTCCGGTGATGTAGGTAATGACAGAGCCGATAAGCTTGCCAAGGAAGCAATTGGAATTCAGTAATGCTAAATAATTCTTGACAAGTGTAAATACACGGTGGTAATATTCATTCAAACCGTTGATGAAGAGTAAGTAAACAAGACCGACTTTTCTACAGAGAGCTGCGGGTGGTGAGATCGCAGAGATAAGAGTTTTGTTGAATGGGCTTCAGAGGGCGACCTGAAAGTGCATCGGTTGTAAAATAGATGCAGGAGTATGGGAGACGGAGTGTTGGATCTTCGTGAACAAAGTTCAGCATATGATTGTATGCTAATGAGTGGATGTGAAAACATCAAGTTGGGTGGCACCGCAGGTAGTTTATAAAAAAGGTATCCTGTCCCAGCAGCAGATTTTTTTCTGTTGCTGGGATTTTGTTATTTTAGAATCATCGTTGATCAAGGAGGAATATAAAATGATCAGCCAGTTATCAATTTTTGCAGAAAATGCCAAGGGAGCAATGCTCAAGGTCTCAAAGGTCATCTCTGATGCCGGTATCGATATCTACAACGTAGTTACGAACGACAGTGCGGAATTCGGAATCGTAAGAATGCTTGTAACAGAGCCGGAGAGAGCTGAGGAGATACTTAGTTCAAAAGGGTATATGTGTAAGCTCGATAAGGTTATAGGTGTTGAGATTCCTGATGATGTAGGAAGCCTGACAAAGCTTCTTGAAACAATTCAGGATTGTAACATAAACATTGAGTATCTCTATGTTTCATACAGCAGGGATTCCAAGACACCACTTGCTGTTATGAAGGTTTCCGGATATGCGGAGGTTGAGGCAAGCCTCCATGACAAGGGCTACAAGACGGTAGAGTAGACCGGTAGAGAAAGAAATATAGGAAGTAGTAAAGGAAGAAATATAGGAAGTAGTACAGGAAGTAGTGAAAGGGGATGAGTGCGATGGAAATGAGACCGACACTCGAGGAACTGAAAAAACTTGACAGAGAAAAGTATACAGTTGCACCGGTTAGCTATGAGATCTTTTCAGACTTCATAACACCGATAGAAGCGCTCAAGATACTTAAGGGCGTTTCGGCACATACCTATATGCTGGAATCAGCACAGGCTGATCAGACTTGGGGCAGATATACATTTCTCGGATTTGAGCCGAAGCTTGAGATAACGTGTATCGACGGAAAGATGAAGGTTGGAGATATCAGTTTTGAAACGGACGATCCGACAGGCTATCTGAGACAGATACTTTCGAAGTATAAAAGTCCGAGCTTTGACTTCTTGCCTCCTTTTACCGGCGGTCTTGTGGGTTACTTCTCCTATGATTATCTGAAGTACAGTGAGCCGACTCTGAGAACTGAGGTCAGGGATGAGGAAGAGTTTAAGGATGTAGACCTGATGCTTTTCGACAAGGTTATCGCCTTTGATAATGTGAGACAGAAGATAGTGCTTATTGTAAATGTAAAACTCGAGGAGCTGGATACTGAGTATGCCAGAGCCGAGAAGGATATAAAGGCTCTCATAGATGTTCTTAATTCAGAGAGAAGCAAGGTGGATTACAGTGGCAAGGTCTCAGGAGAGTTTAAGCCTTTCTTCAGCAAGGAAGAATACTGTGAGATGGTTGAGAAGGGTAAGCATCATATCTTTGAGGGAGATATCTTCCAGATAGTTCTTTCAAATAGAATCGAGGCACCTTTCGAGGGAAGTCTTCTGAATACTTACAGGGTGCTGAGGACCATCAATCCTTCACCATATATGTTCTACTTCTCAGGAACGGATGTTGAGGTAGCGGGTGCTTCTCCGGAGACATTGGTAAAGCTGGAGGATGGCGTACTTCATACATTTCCACTTGCAGGCTCAAGGCCGAGGGGAAAGAATCCAAAGGAGGATGAAGCACTTGAGGCTGAGCTGCTACAAGATGAGAAGGAGCTGGCTGAGCATAACATGCTTGTGGATCTCGGAAGAAATGATCTAGGAAGAGTGAGCCGTTTCGGAACAGTCAAGGTAGAGAGATATATGGATGTGCTTAAGTTCTCACACATCATGCATATCGGTTCTACGGTGAGAGGTGAGATAAGAGAGGATAAGGACGCGCTGGATGCGATAGAAGCAGTACTTCCTGCAGGAACGCTTTCAGGTGCACCTAAGATAAGAGCGTGTCAGCTGATCGACGAGCTGGAGAATAATAAGAGAGGTATCTACGGCGGAGCGATCGGATATATCGACTTCACCGGAAATATGGATACCTGCATAGCTATAAGGATCGCGTACAAGAAGAATGGAAGAGTATTCGTAAGAAGTGGTGCGGGAATAGTTGCAGACTCAGTTCCTGAAAAGGAATTTGTAGAGTGTATTAACAAGGCGAAGGCTGTTATGAATGCACTGGAGTCGGAAGGAAGGTAGAAGTATGGTTTTATTGATAGATAATTATGACAGCTTTTCATATAACCTGTTTCAGCTCGTCGGAGAAATAGAACCGGATATAAAGGTTATCAGAAATGATGAGCTGAGCGTTGAGGAGATAGAGGCACTGAAGCCGGCGTGCATAATACTTTCACCGGGACACCAGTCTATATGTGAGGTATTTGGAGCGACAGTAACCTACGCGTCAAGACTGATGCATGGAAAGCAGTCAGTATGCAGTGTGAAAAAGGATGATCCTATATTTGCGGGAATAAAAGGTTGTGCCGATGACGACACCGAATTAAAGGTTGCTGTTGCAAGATATCACTCACTTTCAGCAAAGAAGGATACTCTGCCGGACGAGCTTGAGGTGATAGCGGTAGCAGATGACGACGGAGAGATAATGGCTGTAAAGCATAAGAGTTATCCGATATACGGACTTCAGTTTCACCCGGAGTCAATACTTACACCGGAAGGTAAAACGATGTTATCTAACTTTATCGGAATGAGAATTATATAAAGTATAATTGATCGAAGTAGTAATGGAGGTAGAAAAAATGATCAAGGAAGCAATTGAAAAAATCGTTAACAAGCAGGACCTTACATATGATGAGGCATACACAGTAATGAATGAGATAATGAGTGGTGAGACATCTCCAACTCAGAATGCTGCATTTCTTTCAGCTCTTTCAACAAAGAGTGCAAAGGCAGAGACAAAGGACGAGATAGCAGGCTGTGCCGCAGCTATGAGAGACCATGCTACACCTGTTAATACGGGTATGGAGATCTTTGAAATAGTAGGAACAGGCGGAGATAATGCACAGAGCTTTAATATCTCAACAACATCAGCTCTTATTGCTGCTGCAGGTGGAATGAAGGTTGCAAAGCACGGAAACAGAGCAGCTTCATCAAAGTGCGGAACTGCTGACTGCCTTGAGGCACTCGGCGTAAATATCCAGCAGGAACCGGATAAGTGTATAGAACTCCTTAACGAGGTTGGCATGTGCTTCTTCTTTGCGCAGAAGTATCATACTTCCATGAAGTACGTAGGAGCCATCAGAAAGGAGCTCGGCTTCAGAACAGTATTTAACATACTCGGCCCACTCACAAATCCGGGAAGGCCAAGTCTTATGCTTCTCGGAGTATATGATGAGTACTTAGTTGAACCGCTTGCACAGGTTCTTGCAGACCTTGGAGTAAAAAGAGGAATGGTAGTATTTGGTCAGGACAAGCTGGATGAGATATCACTCAGCTCACCTACAACTATCTGTGAGATAAAGGACGGATGGTATAAGATAAGAGTTATACGTCCGGAGGATTTTGGATTTAAGACCTGTGATAAGTCAGAGCTTGTTGGAGGACTTCCGGAAGAAAATGCTGAAATCACCAGAAGAATTCTCAGCGGAGAAGAGACCGGACCAAAGAGAGATGCTACACTTATGAATGCCGGTGCTGCACTCTATATCGGTGGAAAGGCAGATTCAATGAAAGATGGAATCGAGCTTGCAAAGGAGATAATCGCATCCGGAAAAGCAACTGAAACACTCAATAAATTCGTAGAGGTAAGTAATAAATAATGATTTTAGATGAATTAGCGAGTCTTACAAGAAAAAGAATAGAGCTTCAAAAGCAGGGATACTCTCTTGAGAGTATCAAAAGAGATGCAGAGATACTTGCGGCCAGAGAGGTAGCTTATAATTTTGAGGAGGCTCTTTCGAAGGAAGGCCTTTCAATCATTTCAGAGGTGAAAAAGGCATCACCTTCAAAGGGAGTTATCGCAGAGGACTTTCCATTTCTTGAAATAGCGAAGGAGTACGAGACAGCGGGTGCAGATGCTGTATCCTGTCTGACGGAGCCTGACAGATTTAAGGGAAGCGATGCTTATCTTCAGGAGATCGCATCAAGCATAAAGCTGCCTGTCCTGAGAAAGGACTTTACCATCGATCCTTATATGATATATCAGGCAAGGATGATGGGTGCATCGGCAGTACTTCTTATTGCAGCGATACTGAGTGATACAGAGCTTGCAGAATATTTTGAAATAGCTGAGGGGCTCGGCCTTTCATGCCTCTTCGAAGCGCATGATGAGGAAGAGGTGAAGAGATGCCTCGCGGCAGGTGCAAGAATAGTAGGTGTTAACAATAGAAATCTGAAGGACTTTACAGTAGATATAAATAACAGCGTGAAGCTCAGAAAGCTCGTACCTGATGACGTGATCTTTGTATCTGAGAGCGGAATAGAAAAGCCGGAGGATGTTAAGGTTCTTAAGGAAAATGGAACTGACGCTGTGCTTATCGGTGAAATGCTTATGAGAAGCTCTGATAAAACAAGGCTGATCCATGAGCTTAAGAATGCGTAGTGGGACCGTGCACTGTGAGGT
The DNA here is from genome assembly GCA_902774725.1 of uncultured Lachnospiraceae bacterium. GTDB lineage: Bacteria > Bacillota > Clostridia > Lachnospirales > Lachnospiraceae > Eubacterium_Q. Next base: position 5,226 of record CACYJP010000006.1, on the reverse strand, counting down.
GACGTTGTGACAAGAATCAAGATATGCGGTTTAAAAAGAATAGAGGATATCGAAGCGGTAAATGAGTTATGCCCTGATTATGTGGGATTTGTCTTTGCAGACTTCAGCCATAGATATGTAGATAAGGAAACGGCAGTCAGGCTAAAGGGCAGGCTGGACCCGAGGATAAAAGCAGTTGGCGTTTTTGTAAATGAGGATTATAATTATGTGGCTGAGCTCCTGAATGAGGGAGTGATCGACATAGCTCAGCTTCACGGAGATGAGGACGAGGTCTATATCGAAAAGCTAAGAGGACTTACGTCGGATAATGAGGATGAAGCAAAATCAGCTGACTCTGAAAAAATCATAAAGGCCTTCAATATGAGTAAAATCGGAAATGTAAGTGAGATAGATAATTCTTCAGCGGACATGGTTCTGGTAGACTCAGGAACTGGTTCGGGAAAAACCTTCGACTGGAACCGATTAAGAGAAATAAAAAGACCGTATATCCTTGCAGGAGGTCTTGGAGTTCAAAATATAGCTGAGGCAGTAAATACTCTTCAGCCTTACGGAGTTGATGTCAGCTCAGGAGTTGAAACGGACAAGCTGAAGGATGTAAATAAGATGAGAAGCTTTGTAGAAATAGTAAGAAAAGGAAAGGCTTAGGATATGAATAATATGGATAATAATTTAGGAAAAGCAATAAACGGAAGATTCGGTGAGTACGGTGGACAGTATATACCTGAGACTCTTATGAATGAGATACATAAGCTGGAGGAGGCTTATGAGCACTATAAGAATGATCCTGAATTTGTAGCTGAGCTCGATAAGCTAAATCGCGAGTACGCAGGTCGTCCTTCACTTCTTTACTATGCTGAGAAGATGACAAGGGATCTCGGTGGAGCCAAGATATATCTTAAGAGAGAGGACCTGAATCATACAGGCTCACACAAGATAAATAACGTACTGGGTCAGGTGCTTCTTGCAAAGAAAATGGGAAAGACCAGAGTTATTGCAGAGACAGGAGCGGGACAGCACGGAGTTGCAACTGCTACAGCTGCAGCACTTATGGATATGGAGTGTGAGATCTTTATGGGAGAAGAGGATACCATAAGACAGGCACTCAATGTTTTCAGAATGGAGCTTCTCGGTGCAAAGGTTCACGCTGTTAAGACAGGAACAAAGGTTCTTAAGGATGCAGTAAATGAGGCGATGCGCGAATGGGTAAGCAGAGTTGATGATACACTCTATGTACTTGGTTCGGTTATGGGACCACATCCTTTCCCGACTATTGTAAGAGACTTCCAGTCTGTTATCAGTAAGGAGAGCCGTGCACAGATACTTGAAGCAGAGGGAAAGCTTCCTGATGTTGTTATCGCCTGTGTCGGTGGAGGAAGTAATGCAATCGGATCCTTCTATGAGTATATAAAAGATGATGGAGTTAAGCTTATCGGATGCGAAGCAGCAGGCCTTGGAGTAGATAATCCGAAAAATGCAGCAACAATGGCAAATGGAACAGAGGGTATATTCCACGGAATGAAATCACTTTTCTGTCAGGATGAGTATGGACAGATAGCTCCGGTTTATTCTATTTCTGCCGGACTTGATTATCCGGGAATCGGACCTGAGCATGCATATCTTGCATCTATCGGAAGAGCCGAGTATGTGCCTATCACAGATGAAGAAGCAGTAGGTGCATTTGAATACCTTTCAAGAACAGAGGGTATCATTCCTGCTATAGAGAGCAGCCATGCAGTAGCGCATGTCCTGAAGATAGCACCTGAGATGCCAAAGGACAGCATTATAGTTTGTACTATATCAGGTCGTGGAGATAAGGACGTAGCTGCTATAGCACGTTATCGCGGCGTTGATATATATGAATAGATATCTGAATAAGAAATGATAGGAAAGACGAAGATTCGCAGAAAGACGAGGAATAGATATGAGCAGGATATATAAAGCATTTGAAAATAAAAAGGCATTTGTTGCATTTCTTACCGCGGGAGATCCGGACTATGAAACAAGCCTTGCAAACTTTAAGGCTGTGATAGATGCGGGAGCTGATCTGATAGAGGTTGGTATTCCGTTTTCAGATCCTATAGCTGAAGGACCTGTTATTCAGGAGGCTGATATCAGAGCACTCAGTGGCGGAATGACAACTGACAAGGTGTTTGAGCTGGTGAAGGAGTTAAGACGTGATTATGATACTCCGATAGTATTTATGACATATGCAAATCCGGTTTTCCATTACGGAACAGACCGTTTCTTCAAGAATGCATCTGAGGCAGGAGCTGACGGAATAATCATTCCGGATTGTCCTTTTGAAGAGAGACACGAGTTCGATGAGACAGCTGAAAAGTACGGTATGGACTTCATCTCAATGATAGCTCCGACAAGTGAGAACAGAATAAAGGAGATAGCTGCACAGGCTAAGGGCTTCATCTATGTTGTATCATCACTTGGCGTAACAGGCGTAAGAAGCGAGATAAAAACTGACCTTGGTTCTATTATGAAGGCAATCAAGGAAGTGACTGACACACCTGCAGCAGTAGGCTTTGGAATCAGCACACCGGAGCAGGCAAAGAAGGTGTGTGAGGTTGCAGACGGTGCTATAGTAGGTTCCGCTATGGTAAGAATAGTGGCAGAGTATGGCAAGGATGCGCCGGAGAAGCTTCGCGAATATGTGGAAAATATGTGTAAATAAACTGTTTTGTTGTTTAAAATGAAATAAAAAGGTATAATAAGCATAGGTATAACTTTATTTTGAGAGGACGACCTATGCTTAATTATTCTTTTAACCTGGGAATGGCTATATCGGCACTGCTGGTCTGCACAGTAAATCTGATATATACATTTATACAGGGTAGAACTGACAAAACTCAAAATAAAATATTTATAGTTATAGTTTGTATCCTGATCTGTAATTCTATTTCAGGTATTATTTCTGCTTATTACGGATTCTATCCTAATTCTCCGTCAGCAGAATCTTTTTTACGAACCAATCACTACTTTTATTTCATTACGCATACGGCTCTATGCCCTATGTTCTTTTATTATATCTCAAGCTTTAGTTTTGTATCGACTAGGTTGACCGGCGTCAGGAATAGTTTGATTTTTGCGCCGTTTTTCATAACAGAGCTTATGGTTTTTTCCAATATGTTTACAGGCTTCGTCTGGACGGTAGATAAAAATATGACTTTCCAAAGAGGTGCCGGTGAAATGATCATATATGTGGTAGCACTTTTCTATTATCTGGGTTCTTTTAATGTGCTTATCGCATCATGGGATGTTATTTCATCAAAGCGTCGTCTGGCGATAATCTTCTTCTTCGTACTTGTAGGAATCGGAGTTGCGACGCAGCTTGTCAATAAGGATATAAAGGTTGAGATTCTGACAGAAGCAGTAGGCTTTACCGGAGTTATGATGCTTGTCGAAAATGAGGATGACCGTATGGCCGGCCAATCCGGATTTTATAACAGAGCTGCGCTGGCACTTGATATGAAGGCAATCATCAAGCATAACAGAAATGTAGATATTATCATTCTCAGAATTAAGAATCTTGAAATCATCTCCCGAATAGTCGGTGGCGATGAGACAAGTCTTTTATCGGATATACTTAAAGACTATCTCAATACTATTGCAAAGAGATATAACACATATGTTCCGAATAATAATACCATAGCGATGATCTTTTATGATGAATCACCTGAGTATATAAAAAAGATCGTAAGGGATATCTATAAAAGAATGGACGAGGCCTGGGATTATGAAGGCTCTCAGGTTTATCTGGATTCAGTCATTATGGTTGCGGAGGTTCCTGAGCAGATATCCGGATTAAATGAATTGTTTTATATGACAGACAAGCCTATACCTTCAAATAAAACGAACCGTATCATGCGTGGGGATGACTTGAACTATATCATGAAGAGGCAGGCTATTGAGGGTGCGTTGTCACGAGGCTTCGTAGAAGGAAGCTATGAGGTTTATTATCAGCCGACCTATCATATAGATAAGAGACTGCACGGTGCAGAGGCACTGATACGTATGCATGACAAAGAATTAGGCAATCTCTATCCGGATGAGTTTATCCCGGTTGCTGAACAAAATGGACTCATTGATGAGATCGATGATTTTGTTCTCGAAGAGGTCTGCAAATTCATAGAGTCGGGCATACCTCAGAAGCATGGAATAGACAACATAAATGTCAATCTGTCTGTTGTTCAGTGTATGCGTCCAAGATTTGTAGATCATATAATCGAGATAGTAGACAGATATAATATCAATAAAAGCTATATTAATTTTGAGATAACCGAATCAATTGCAGCGGCAGACTATGATCTTCTCAGCAACATCATAATGCAGCTCAAGAAGGAAGGCTTCCTATTCTCTATGGATGATTATGGAACAGGTTACTCAAATGTAAGTGGAATCTTCTCACTTGATCTGGATGTCATCAAGATAGATAAGAGTCTTCTCTGGGGAGCAGAGAAGAGTGAATCAGGAATGATAATTCTTGAGAATACTATCAGGATGATAAAACAGATGAATAAGAAGATACTGGTTGAAGGAGTAGAAACCGCTGAACAGATCAAGCTTCTTGAGAAGCTGGGTGTTAATTATCTGCAAGGCTATTTCTTCTCGAAACCTATTCCTATGGAGGATTTCCTTGCACTTATTTCCAGACAGAAAAAGGTTTCACTATCTGATAGTCTGGTATACAATCGTACTTAGGGGTAGTATGAAAAAGTATGTGTTGTAATAAAACTATATTAATGGATTGAGAGATTAAAAAATGCTAACAATGATTATGAAAATGTCTGCAGTGACAGGCGTAAATATTGTTCTTACCTATATCCTTTGGAGAGTACTAAGGGATAAGAAGCTTGGCATCGGACAGAAGATACTTCTTGGAATTATCTATGGTGGATGTGCAGTCTTGTCCACACATTTTGGTGTTGATTATAAACAGATGATGTTAAATGTAAGAGACCTTTCGCCTCTTACAGCAGGTCTGTTTTTTGATCCGGTCTCCGGTGTTATAGCGGGCTTTATAGGTGGTATAGAAAGATATATAGCAGGAACATATTTTGACGTAGGTTCTTATACAAGAATAGCCTGCTCTGTATCAACCTGTCTTGCCGGTATTCTTTCAGCAGTATTTCATGTTTATATATTTAAAAAGAAAAAGCCTTCAGCTTTTTATGCGTACTTCATCGGCTCAACGATGGAAGTATTCCATATGTATGT
>CACYJP010000005.1 GCA_902774725.1 uncultured Lachnospiraceae bacterium | reverse complement strand
TCTGCCTATCCTGCCGCGAAGGATCCACAGGCCGGTCTTGTCATCCTTTTTCATGTTACACCTGGCACAGGCGGCTACGAGGTTGTTAGGACTGTTGATGTTCTGAATGCCTTGCTTCTTTAGCTTCTTCTGATACTTCACGCTTCTTGAGACCTTGCCTATGGGATACAGGTGATCTACAGTGACTTTGCCTTTACTGAGGAGCTTGCCGCAGTAGGCGCATATGTAGTATCTGCCCAGTATCTGGGGCTTATGATGAGTGAAGAACTTGCTTCTGTAGTTTGCACTCCTGTTACCCATAGAGTTTGATATCTTGAAGTTGAGGCCTTCGTTTTTGCAGTAGGTCTTGATCTTCCCTATCTTTCTCTCACTCTTTATGAGGCCATTGAATTCGCTGCCGTCCCATACCAGGCCGTAGTGCTTGAGAGTCTTCTTCTGTTTTCTTGTTATTTCCGTCCTGGCGGATACATTTATTGGGTACATGGTTTTGATCTCCGTTTGGGCCTCAGTGCGTAAGGTAATAAACTTAGCACTTTGAGAAGGTGTTGTCTATTAAAATATAATTACAAAAACATAGTCATATAAATCGGTATATATAATACTCCATCATCAAATGCCAGATCCTTCGTATAGATGATATAACGGTCATTCATTTTTACTTGATACTTATCCTTGAAATAATCAAAAGATTTATGGCTTTTGTATCCTGACGATTTTACTTCTATAGGAGCCAGTCTTTTTCCTCTTACCGTTAGAAAGTCAATCTCATATGTCTTGCTGACACTGTTTCCTTCCGGACAATATTCAAATTCATGAAAATATAATTCATGACCGTTAGCCCGAAGCATTTGAGCAACCATATTTTCAAATATCACTCCCTGATTAATACCAAGATCATCAATAATCAGGGAACGGTACATTTTATCCGTATCACCACCATTATTTAAAATATGTGTTACTAGAAGTCCTGTATCTCCCATAAACATCTTAAACTTCTTCCGTTCAGCATACAGTTCCAATGCGATTTCAGGATTCGTAACATTGATACAGTTGTTTACAATCATAGCTTCATTCAAGAAATCAATCGCATTGCCACAGTTCCTTGTGCGAGCATTTTCATCTACCACCGACAATCTAAATACTGAATTGTGATTTGACAGTTGTTCTGGTATAGACTTAAACACAACCTCTGCCTTATCGCCATCCTCTGAATCATGTTTTTTTAGATCATTTGTGTATAGTCTTAGAATGCCTTTTTTTACCCTGTCAATCTGTTTATAATTCTTCCCGTCTACATATGCCTCAACAGCCTGCGGCATTCCCCCTACCGCCATATACACGCGAAACTCTTTCAATATTTTTCTATGAACATCATTTCCCAGAGATTTTCTCTTTTCAAAAGCTTCCCGGCTGGTATCCACTATCACGTTATTACCCACAGCCCAAAGGAACTCTTCAAAGTCCATTGGATACATCTTTATATTCTCTTCTTCAGAGGGTATTAGAATGTCCTTTACGTTTTTCTGAATGGAAATTAGTGATCCAGTCTCTATATAATCAAATCTGCCATCCTTTACAAGTTGCTTTATCGACTGCCTGGCTTTTGGGAAAAATTGTACTTCATCAAAAATTATCACGCCTTTTCTATTCTTAAGCGTTTTTCCCGTTAACACAAATAGATTGCGAAAAAACGTATCCATATTCCCGATATTTTCAAAATTGTCCTTAATGGCTTGTTCGGCAGTTGAAAAATCTATGAGTATATAATCGTCATATTCCGCCTTTGCAAATTCCTCTACCACCGTACTCTTACCAACACGTCTCGCTCCTTCAACCATTACAGCGGACATACCGTCCGATTCCTCTTTCCATGCTTTCAGGTAGTCATATACTTTTCTCTTAAACATAGCTCATCCTCCTATGCACCATATTTTAGCGCTATCGCCCTCCCCAGTCAACCGAGATTACGATTTGTTTTCCTAAATATATGCACCTAATTACGATTTGTTTTCTCTTTGTTGCGCCGCAAATTACATTTTTATGTTCTCTAAACGCTATAACTTATTAACCACACCCAAGAATATCGGCAGGTGGGTTTTGTTATGGATGATTGTTTGGACCATTCTGATTATATTGATTGTTTTGATTATTCTGATAATTTGAACCGCCCTGATTATTCTGCCTGTGTACTTCTTCTATCAGATGCTGGAACCCGAAACCTACTGCATCGATAAGCTCACATAGGTTTTTGTTCTTTATTCTCAGTTCTTTTATTACGTAATAATTGAATAGATAACCTGCCAGAAGTGCAAATAACAATACGACACACACGCCTAGCACAACATATGATAAAATCGAGATTCCTACTGCCTCACTTGTTCCCATCTTTTTTATCCTCACTTTCCTTCTTACTATCCGTATCTTTCTCAGACACTTCCTCGTCTTCTTGACATTCTGCAAGAAGCTCGTCCCTGATTTCCTTCGGGAAGTAATCTTCCGGCTCGGTATAAAGTATCTTTCTCTCTGACATGATGTTCACCTCCTTTATCTTGGTCCCGGTCCGCCACCATCAAGGATAAATCCGAGAAGGATAAGCGGAATCCAGAATATGCCTCTAAAAAGTGAAAAGAGTATTTTGATTGGGAATACCAGCATCCATATGAAAAACCTAACCATCATAGTGATCATAAAATCAACTCCCTTCCATGATTTAGCTGATTTGTGTTGTTCTTGCTGGTTTTAGTATCTCATAGGGTTTGGTCCTTAAATATGACAGACCTGGAAGCGTGGCACCCTCCGAATGATTTTTTACAAAAAGGAACCGTGTACCAAAATAGGCACACGGTTAATTTTTTTTACTCTGTATACTTCTGTTTCAGGAGTTTTTTCATGTCGTCTTTTACTTTGTCGGGACCGGCTATTTTTACTTTTCCTTCGAGGGCGATTACCCAGGATAGGAACTGGGCACTTACTGATACGTCGACTCTGACTGTGAAGAAGCCTTTTTCTGCAGGTCTGAGTCTTACGTCTTTTCCGAACTGGTCGATAATGACGTTCGCCATATCGTTCTCACACTTCAGGGTGACGGTCTCTAGGTAGCCGCCGTACATACGGAAGTATTGTTCGTTGTACTTGGCTCTGTCCTGTTTGTCGAAATCGGTCTTGCCCTTTCGCTTCTTATCTATGACTGAGACCTGGCGCATCTTGTCGACGCGGTAGTGTCGCATTTCTTTTCTTTCGTGATCGTATGCTATGAGATAGTATCTCTCGTCGTCGAAGTGAAGTGCCCACGGACTTACCTCGTAGAATTCACCGTCACGTCTGAACTCTTCTTCGCCTTTTACGTTCCAGCTGAAGTATTTGAACTTTATGGCTTTGTTTTCGGTCATTCCCTCGTGAATCGCATCGATTGTATAATAGATGCTTTCGTTCATGTTTTTAACGCGGCCACTCACCTTTACTTCACGATTAAGCATCTGGCTATCGTAGTTTGATACATTTTTCTCAAGCTTTCCTATGAGCTCCTTGGTCTTCTTCTCGGAGATAAATTTTGACGACTGGATCGCATCAACCAGTATCTTCAGCTCGGCGATTTCGAAGTCTCTGTCTCCGCAGTGATAGTACGTTCTGAAGCCGTCCTGATATTTAAGTATTTCTATCCCAAAATCATCAAGAGCATCCAGATCATCATACACACTCTTCCTCTGTGCCTCGATGTCATACTTAGCAAGCTCTGCCAGTATCTCGGGCATGGTAAGAGCGTGTGTGTCGTCCGTCTGCTCTTGCATAATCTTCGCCAGATATAATAGTTTTAGTTTTTGATTTCTACCCCTCATACACTACCTCGCATATTCCTTGTACTTTTCAAGCTCATCTATGTAGAGCTTTCCTATCTCGCTCAGGCTGAAGTTCTTACGCTTGATATAGCCGATCCTCATCTTCTCGCTTTCCTTAAGCGGGATTGCTACGTAGGAGTCGCCGTTCAGCTCCTCGCTTATGATTCCGGAGCAGAGTGTGTATGCGTTCAGTCCGACCATCAGGTTGAGCATCGTCGCTCTGTCGTTTGCCTTGATGATTCGCGAGTAATCATAGGTACTCAGCTGCTCCTCAGAAAGGAAGAGCGAGCCGTTCTTACCCTGGTCAAATGCAAGAACCGGATATTCTCTCAGCTCCTCCATAGATATTTTCTTCTTCTTTGCCAGCGGATGCTGGTTCCAGATATATACAAATGTATTACATGCGAACAGTTCATGAAACTCGAGATTGTTCGATGAAAGTATCTTCTTAAGCACCTTCTGATTGAAGTCATTTACATAGAGCACTCCCAGCTCAGACTTGAAGTCTCGTACATTTTCGATCACTTCCATTGTCCTGGTTTCGTGCACCGCAAATTCGAAGCTGTCCATTCCATACTGCTTCACTACCTCGACGAAGGCCTTCACTGCAAAAGAATAATGCTGCATCGAAACGCTGAATTTGTGCTTCTTCTTTTTCTCGATATAATGGTCGCTCAGTACCGTGTACTGGTCGATGACCTGTCTCGCATAGCCCAGAAATTCCTCGCCCTCCGGAGTGAGGAGAATTCCTCTGTTCGACCTCAGGAATATATCAAATCCAAGCTCCGTCTCCAGCTCCTTTACTGCACCCGACAGACTCGGCTGCGAAATAAAAAGCTTCTTAGCCGCCTCATTCATCGAGCTTGAATCTGCTATTTCAATTACATACTTTAACTGCTGGAGTGTCATTTCATTATTCCTTTCTGTGATGGCGCCCGGCACCTTATACCGATTTGGTACCTGTTACCTTTTCCATAAGATGGTTCCACTTTATTATAATCGTATGGTTCGCATATGGAAACTCTTTTTTAGAATAGTCCTTTGCTGAGGTATCTGTCGCCTCTATCCGGAAATACTGCGACGATATTTCCGCTGTCTATCTCGTCAGCGAGCTTAAGGGCTGCCGCAAGTGCTGCGCCTGATGAGGTTCCGGCAAGTATGCCTTCTTTTTTAGCAAGAAGTCTTGAGGTTTCGAATGCTTCCGTATCGGTGATCTTGAAGACCTTGTCTATCAGACTTACATCCATGGTATCAGCGATGAAGTCATTTCCGATTCCTTCGATGTCATAGTCTGCATGCTCACCGCCACCGATTATTGAGCCGTATGGGTCGGCAAGCACTCCCTTGATATGCGGGTTTTGTTCTTTGAGATACTTCACAACTCCGGAGAAGGTTCCGCCGCTTCCGGCACCTGCCACGAGGTAGTCCACCTGACCATCCAGCTGTCTAAATATCTCAGGACCCGTTGTCTCATAATGTGACACCGGGTTAGCCGGATTTTTGAATTGCTTCATAGCAACTGCTCCCGGAGTTGCTGCTATTATCTCTTCAGCAAGCTTATCGGCTCCGAGCATTCCACCCTCTCTTGGGGTGTTGATTATCTCTGCCCCGAGAGCCTTCATAACCTTCTGCTTCTCTATCGAGAATTTATCAGGCACAACGAAGATTATTTTGTAGCCTTTATTTAGAGCAGCAACTGCAATTCCGATTCCTGTATTTCCGGCAGTCGCTTCAACTATCGTTCCACCCGGTTTAAGCACCCCTCTTCTTTCAGCGTCCTCTATCATATAAACTCCAACCCTGTCCTTCACACTTCCGGCAGGGTTCATCAGCTCCAGCTTTGCATATACATTCACTCCGGGCTTGACGCCCATATGTGTTATTTTCATTATCGGTGTATTGCCGATCATCTGCTGTATGTTCTCATATACATTTTCCATTTTTTATCTCCCTTGTCACTTGCGATTTATTTTGTTACTGCAAACCTCTTTGTCACTTGCCAGGTCACTTATCTAGAAGAATTCCTGATTGCCTGCTCGAGGTCTTCTATGATATCGTCTGCATCTTCGATTCCGACTGAAAGTCTGATGAGCTCATCAGTGATTCCGACTGCCTCGCGGATGTCCTTCGGAATTGCTGCGTGCGTCATTGATGCCGGGTGGCATACGAGTGACTCGACTCCGCCGAGGCTTTCCGCGAGTGTCACAAGCTCAAGCTTCTTGAAGAACTGCTTGTAGTCATACTCCTTCTTAAGCGTAAATGAGATCATCGCGCCCGGTCCATCGGCCTGCTTCTTCTGCACCTCGTAGCCCGGATCCGACTTGAGTCCCGGATAGTAAACCTTTTCCACATATCCGCTTTCGCTGAGCCACTCAGCTATTCTTTCTGCATTTGCCACGTGGCGATCCATTCTGACTCCGAGGGTTTTGATTCCGCGGATCATCAGGAAGCTGTCCCATGGAGCAAGCACGCCGCCGATTGCATTTTGCAGATAGTAAAGCTTGTCGGCAAGCTCCTTATCCTTCACGATGACGAAGCCTGAAACCGTGTCGCTGTGACCGCCGAGATACTTCGTTCCGCTATGCACAACTATGTCCGCGCCGAGCGTAAGCGGTCTCTGCAGATACGGCGTAAGAAAAGTATTATCCACGATAGTCAGCTTACCGTATTCCTTGGCAAGCTTCGATACTGCTTCTATATCCGTCACAGAAAGAAGCGGGTTAGCCGGACTTTCGATGTAGACCGCCTTGATCTCGCCGTCATTACCTCCATCTTTTCCATCATTTCCGTCTCTTTCGTCATTCCCCTCTCTCTGGCTCTTATTCCTTTCATCCTCTTCGAGGGCTTTCCTGACCTCATTTATATCTGATGTGTCAACTATCGTGTAACTGATTCCGAAATGCTTGAATACATTGTCCAGAACTCGGAACGTTCCGCCGTAGATATTGTCCGATATAATAAGTCTGTCGCCCGACTTGAAAAGAGAAAGAACCGTCGAGATGGCTGCCAGGCCCGAGGCGAAGGCCATTCCATACTCGCCCTGCTCCAGATCAGCAACCAGCTTCTCCAGCGCCGCCCTCGTCGGATTTCCCGTTCTCGAATACTCCCAGCCCCTGTCCTCGCCGAGGCCGTCCTGCTTATAAGTTGACGTCTGATAGATAGGGACATTCACTGCTCCCGTAGTTTCATCGCCGTCTATTCCTCCATGAATTAATAAAGAATTAATTTTGATACTCATATTCTTATCTCCTTGTATTATTAGTGTTTCCTTGTAGTTCCACAAAAAAAGCGAGGAATCTTAATTCCTCGCATTGACAGTTAGTTCTTTATCACCGGTCTTCACCTACACAGTTTTCACCAACATCGTTCTTTCTCAAAGGCCATACGAAGAATGCTATTATTTTTTCCAAAACAACAGCAGCAACAGCACTCGCTATAACTCTCGAAAGCTTCATAGCCATTGAAGGTCTTATAACCCTGCGTAGCCGAGGTATAGTAGTTTTGTATTTTCTTCGTCCTCGATGTATGTGTGTTCATGTTTTTCACCTTCGTAGATGAGCTCGCCGTCTTTGTAGACGAGGAGTTGATTTTGTGGTACTTCTTCCCAGCCGTCCGGTGTGAGTGGATGGGTTGAGAATATAACTGAGCCTGGTCGCTCGCTTTTGTAGAGTGTGCCTTCTTCGTTTTTGTGAACGTAGAAGTAGTCTCCGTCGTAGATCATGAGGTTCACTTTGTTCTCAGGAACTATTCTTCTGATCAGCTTATCGACAAGCCTGATTCTTTCGTTGGCATCGAAGCAGTTCATTTCCTGCATGTAGTGGCGGTTTATGTGGTCCACTATGTAGAGCAGGATGCGTTCGCTGTCGGTTGTGCCGTGCTGCTTGCACTGATAAGCGTTCAGGATGTTTGATTCAAATATAGTTCCGTTGTGGACAAGCACCCATGTTCTTCCTGACTCGTCCCTCTGTAAGAAGGGATGTGTGTTACTGAAGTTTACTTCGCCGACTGTCGCTCTTCGGATATGCGCCACGCACCTTGCGGTTTCTATCCTGCCAGTCAGGCGGTTTTTCAGATAAAGGCTGTAGTCCGCTCTCACCGGCTCCTTCTCGATTGAGACTGAGCTGTCATCTAAAAGCGCAAGCCCCCATCCGTTGCGATGGTCAACGCTATGCTCGTAGAATCTCTTCAGGAGATCGTTGATCTTGATTTTTCTATTTGCTGTAACACCAAAAAGCTCGCACATTCTCTAAGTACTCCTTATCCTCTTGGGTAAGAGAATGCTCTGCCAATTCAATCAAGTATTCTGCCCACTGACATGCAGTTCTGCCGTCATAGAGCTCCGCCTCAAAGCCGTCAGCTTTTATTCTATCTATAGCGTCCTGAAGAATGCTCAGCTCGTCTACATCTGCAAGCTCGCGATCAAGTAACTCCAGGTTCTCTTCTGAATAAACGATTCCCTTCAGCAGCGCTACATATCCGAGTGCCCTGTCGATTGGCACGCTGTCTGCAACTCTTACCTCTATATACTTTTTAACCCTGAAATGGAAGAAGCCCATAGACATGAAATGTTCTATCAATCTTTTCTTCCTGTTTTCTTCTAAATCATCCTCGTAAATGATGTTGTTCTCCACCAGCTCCTCTGCACACTGATGTCCTACATTTACGGTCTCTCCCTCGTCTGTAAGAAGGATGAGTGGTGTATGGTAAATCACCTCGGCCATCTTGTCATAGCCGAAGTCCGCGTCCAGCGAATGTGGCACAAAGCCGGTTCTGTCCGGATCCAGATCATCCCACTCCTGAATTCTGAGGAGGTGCTTATCATCACAGCCCGGAAGTGTTGAATTCTCATCCACCTTGTTCTCCAAAAGTATGGAAAGAACAGGAGCTATCTTCTGAAGAACTCTGAGCTTCCTTACCATATCCTCCTCTGACTTATAATCAATGGATATCTGAGTCGAAGCAGACGCACGCATCATATATTTGCCATATCTGCCGCTTCTCTTGAAATATTCATCCATATATTTGTAACGCTTCTTTGGTGAAAGTGGTATATCATCAGGTGTTATGATTCCGCACTCAACAAGCGGAAGATTTCCCTTTGTCTCAAAATGATATCCACGCTCCTCGAAAATCGGAGCCCAAAGTTCTATAAATTCCTCATAAATGTTTTTGATAGTTTCAATATCCGAATACGGATTGATGCTTATCTCAAACTGACAGGCTGGCTCAAGACTTGTTGAATACTCGCCTGTGTAGTAGCCGACCGGATAGCCGTCCATGTAGATGATATCAGCTCCCAGCTTTCTACCGACCTGATTTATCAGTCCGGATATCTCATGAAACTCCATCTGAACGCCCTTGTCGTTCACGATAAAATGCTCGATTTCAAGTCCAAGGTTCTCGTTTAAAGACTCACCTGACCTGATATAATCTGAAATGTCTTTAATAAAGCTCATAACATTTCTCCTTACTTTTCAAATAACCAAAGTAAACATAAAAAACATCAAATAAAAGCTACCACTATTTGCCTACTATGTCAATAGGTTTTAACACTTTAAAGCGACGAATTTTTATATTTTATTAGCGATACCTAGATATGATTTATAAGTATCACAGATAGTATCTATATGATTTATAAATATCCAAGATACGTCTTCTGCACAACCGAGTGGTAGATCAGGTCTATCATCGTATTGAAGTCGTATACCGGGAGGCCTGTCGCCGCTTGAATTGACTTCGCATATGGTGGAAGATCGCTGCACTCAAGAAGCACCGCTCCGATGTCGCCCTCTTCGCTCACTCTTTTTGAAATGACCTCCGTGAGCTCTTCAGTGAGCCGCCTGTTGTCGAAGCCATTGCTACCGTAGCGTATTCCGGCGAAGCTATCCAGGTGTCCGATGTCCTGCACCACAAGTCGGCTCGTATCCGTTCCGACCTTCGCAAGAACCTTGTCATCTATGTTGTCTCCGCTCGCTGCAACCACCAGTATCCTTTTCTTCGCAGATACCGCCGTCTTTATGAGCGGAAGCTGGCAAAGGCTGGACATGAACACGGGAATATCTACCGCTTCCCTCACATCCTCCTGGAAATGTGCGAAGTACCCGCACGCACCAACTATGGCTCTCACCCCCTGCTCCTCCAGGTACTTTGCCGCATCCACTATCTGTTTTCTTATCTCATCACTTCCGTTAAAGAGCTGCTCTATCTCAAAGAACACCTCCCTGTATAAAACCGGGAAAGGATAAGTCGTAGCATTTGCTACATTTCCGGGGAGCTTGGGGTACACCAGATGCACCGCTATAATTCCGATGGCAAAGCCCGCCGTATAATGTGGCGAGACGAGGTGCACATCCAGAAGCTCCTCCCTTGTTTCTATAACACTTTTTTCATTCATAAGTTACCACTCTGCTCTATCCGTCAGACTAGTCATCGATCTGCTTAATCTATCAGACCAGTCACTACTCTGCTTAATCTATCAGATCAGTCACTACTCTGCTTAATTCACTAGGCCGATCACTACTTTACTTAATTCTCTTGTCCAGACGATTCACGATGAAGAATCCCAGCTCCTGGAACACCTGAACGATGATCACAAGGATTGCAACTGTAATAAGCATCACATCTGTCTTGTAACGATAGTAACCGTAGTTAACTGCGATTGCGCCAAGTCCGCCTCCGCCTACGAAGCCTGCCATTGCTGAGTATCCGAGGATGGTCGCAAATGCAATTACTCCGCCTACAAGTAGTGCCGGCTTAGCTTCAGGAAGAAGGACCTTCCTGATTATCTGCCATGTCGATGATCCCATCGCCTTTGCCGCTTCAACCACTCCGGCGTCCACCTCCTTGAGAGATGACTCCACGAGTCTTGCGACAAAAGGAGCTGCCGCTACCACGAGTGGCACGACCGTCGCGCTCGAACCGATCGTGGTACCGACTACAATTCTTGTAAATGGCAGTATAGCCACAAGAAGGATCAGAAATGGCACTGATCTAATAACGTTTGTGATAAAACCAACAACGAGATTGACAAACCTGTTCGGCTTGATTCCCGTCGGACTGGTAACGTTCAGTATGACTCCTATCGGAACACCGATAAGATATGCAAAGAGGGTTGAAAGAATAACCATATAAAATGTTTCATAGATTCCATTTTGAAGTAATCCGATTATCTGATCATTCATCTACGCCACCTCCTTGCCGTTTTTTTTATGACTTTTCTCGCTGCTCTTTTTCTCGTTTTTTCTCTCGTCGCTCTTTTTCTCGGCCTCAGTTTCCTCCTTCGATGTCTCACCACTTGCTGCCTGAGTGTCTTCTTCGCTCACAGACGGTGCCGATATCTCCTCAAACTTCACCCCGATGCCATCAAGGTATTTCTTGATTATCTCCACACTCTTCTCATCCGGTCTTTCTATGAGCATCTGGCCATAGGCTGTTCCGCCGATGTCCTCTGTGTTTGCACCGAGGATGTTAAGCTTCACCTTGGTCTCGAGGATGAGATTGGCAAGTACAGGTTCATAGGATGACAGGCCGTCGAAGACGATTCTTATAGAATTCTTTCCGTTGGTCAGGTCATTCTTGTCCTCGCCTGTGAGTACGAGCTTGCGGCTGGTCTCGGTCTGTGGATTCAGGAATATCTCTCTTACTGATCCGACTTCCTCGACTACACCCTGATTCATGATTGCAACTCTGTCGCAGATCTGCTCCACAACCTTCATCTCGTGTGTGATCACTACGATGGTTACGCCGAGTTCCTTGTTGATTCTTTTTATAAGTGAAAGCACGCCCTTTGTTGTAATTGGGTCAAGTGCACTTGTTGCCTCGTCGCAGAGAAGAACCTCAGGGTTTGTTGCAAGCGCTCTTGCGATTGCAACTCTCTGCTTCTGTCCGCCTGATAACTGTGATGGATAGGACTTCTCCTTATCCTCCAGGTCAACAAGCTTCAGGAGCTCTCCTGCCTTCGCTCTCGCTTCCTTCTTGCTTACGCCCTCAAGCTCAAGCGGATAGCATACATTTGCGAGAACATTTCTCTGCTCCAGGAGGTTGAACTGCTGAAATATCATTCCGATCTTTCTGCGATAGCCTCTCAGCTCCTTGCTTTTTGCTTTTATGAGGTCGTGACCATCAAAGAAAACGGATCCTGAGGTTGGAACCTCCAGCAGGTTCATGCAGCGAACCAGCGTGGACTTGCCTGCTCCCGAGAATCCGATGATGCCAAAGATCTCGCCCTTTTCTATTGTAAGACTTACGTCATTTACTGCTGTTACCTTGTTACCCTTGACCTTGAAGGTCTTAGTAACATTTTCCAGTTTTATCATTTTTCCTACTTCCTACTACGTTTTTCTGATTCCCACTTTAGGATTCTTACTTAAAAGTAATCCCTCAAATGTGACAGCCTCTCAATTGCTTCATTCAGAGTGTCATCACTCTTCGCAAAGTGAAGTCTCACGTAGTTTTGTATATTTTCCTTGAAGAAGCTCGAACCCGGAACCGGCGCAACACCGATATGCTCCGCCATCCACTCCGAAAACTGAGTGTCGTCCGTTACTCCGAACTCGCTGACGTCTACCATCACGTAGTAAGCGCCCTGTGGTTCAGTGAACTTAATACCGATATCGCGAAGGCCTCCGAGGAAGAGATCCCTCATATGTGTGTACTTGGCGCGAAGCTCCTCGTAGTATTCGTCGCCGAATTCGAGGCCTGCCACCGCCGCCTCCATAAGCGGCGCAGCGGCTCCGACTGTCAGGAAGTCGTGCACCTTTTTTACACGATCGATCACGTCTTCATTTCCGATAACATAGCCCAGACGCCAGCCTGTGATTGAATAAGTTTTCGAAAGAGAGTTACAGATAATTGTTCTCTCCTTCATTCCCGGAAGGGTAGATGTGTAAGTATGCTTATAAGGTTCGTACACTATGTGCTCGTAAACCTCATCCGTTATGACGTATGCGTCATAGCGCTTCGCAAGCTCTGCTATCTGAGATAGTTCCTCGTACGAGAAGACCTTTCCCGACGGATTTGATGGGTTGCAGACAATGATTGCCTTAACCCCCTGCTTAAATGCAGCTTCCAAAACTACCGGATCAAATGTAAATTCCGGCGGATTTAGAGGCACGTAAATCGGTTCCGCACCCGATAGGATCGCATCTGCTCCGTAGTTCTCATAGAACGGAGAGAAAACGATTATCTTGTCACCGGGATTTGCAACCGACATTACTACTGACATCATGGCTTCCGTGCTTCCGCACGTTACAACTATTTCTTTATCAGGATCAACCGACTGACCTGAGAACCGCTCATGCTTTCTTGCAAGAGCTTCCCTAAAGTTCTGGGCTCCCCAGGTTAGCGCGTATTGGTGAGGTCCTTTGGAAGCGACCTCGGCCAAGCGTTTTGTTATCTCGGCCGGTGGATCAAAATCAGGAAATCCCTGTGATAGATTAATCGCTCCGTATTTATTTGCTACACGCGTCATTCTTCTGATTACGGAATCTGTGAAGACTGACGTTCTTTTACTTAGTTCAGCCATTTTTATAATTTCCGTTATTTAGATAATCCAGGAGGGCTTCTTTATCCAGGTGTCCGATTCCGAGATCGTCCAGCGTGATTCCGTTTTTGTAGAAATCCTTACCGGTCATTACTGATCCGAGGGTTATCATGGAATCGATTACCGGTGTCTCGACACCGAATTTCTTACCCAGCTCGTGATATAAGTGACATCCTACCGGTACATCCTCTGTCACGTAGCGATCCTGTATGGAAAATGGGCCTGTTCTGTATCCTGTCTCCCACTGCTCATCGAATGGAACGATACAGTCATCCCCCATATATTCAGGTCCGAGAATACTTGTTCTGGACAGGAAATTTTTCTTAGGATATTTTGCTATTCCCACGCCGATTGCTTCGGCAAGGGCAACCTCTTCGAGGAAGAAGGCATACTGTACTTCTGCGATAGACTCGCAGTATGCATGGCTGTAAATCGAATAAGTATACTTATCGTTACCGCCGTAGATCCTTCCCCAGTTCTCCATAACACCTACACCGAGGATTGTTCCCGGACAGTGCAGGACAGGATTTACATTACTGAATCCTATATCGAGGACTGTGTTTCCTCCGACCGGACCGTCACCTTCTGTGATGGAATCGAAGCATCCGAGATATTTCGTACTGTTCAGGAATTCCTCCTGATCTGTACTTGGAAGTGCTGCACCTCGGAGGGTCTTTGCTCTGTAAACGAGCCACATATCAGATGTCTGCACTCCGCCTTCCTTTTCAACTCTTGTTCCATATGGTGCGCTGGACCAGCCACCTATTATAACCTTCTTGGTGCTTCCGCTTTCGCGAAGCTTTTTTCTCAGCTTCAGAGAACCGTAGTTGTCAGGTATTATATGAATTATCTGACCATCCTCAAGTACAGGAAGCAGTTTATCGAAAAACACATCATGCGCCACTGATGGAATGGCAACAATTATGAGCTTTGCGCCTTTTACAGCCTCAGAAATGTCTGAAGTGATAAGGTTAATAAATGCTTTACCTGTTCTTTTGAAACCATACTGGTTTTTCTGAATACCACCAAGGGTAATTCCCGTCTTTGCTACATTTTTCAAATTCTGCTCAAAGAATTCCGGCAGTTCAAAAAGTCTTACGTCTGTATTCCCGCCAAGCACACAATCGGCTGCGCAGGTTTTTCCAACAGCACCACCGCCGAGAACGGCGATGGGCAGATTTCTTAAAGCTTCATCCTGTGACATTTTATATCCTCCTTAGAATACAGGAACAACTGCTCCTGAGTATGTCTTGTTTATGTAGTCCTTAACTTCCTGTGTGAGGATTGCGTTCTTAAGAGCCTGTGACTTAGCTGTATCCTCGTCACCTTCTCTTACGCATACATAGTTTGCATATGTCTCTGCTGCAAGTGAATCAGCTGCCTCTACTGCTACAGGATCACCAAGTCCTGCTTCGATTGCATAGTTACCATTTACTACTGCGAAGTCAACATCCTGGATTGACTTTGGAACCTGAGCTGCCTCGAGCTCCTGGATCTGGATGTTATGCTCATTTTCTTCGATATCAAGTACTGTTGCCTGAACACCAACACCTTCCTTAAGCTTGATGAGTCCCTGTGCCTCGAGAAGAAGAAGTGCTCTTGCTTCGTTTGTTGAATCATTTGGTACTGCGATGGTTGCTCCATCAGGTATCTTGCTGAGGTCTGAAGACTTTCCTGCGTAAACACCCATTGGCTCGAAATGTACTGCAGCAAGTGTTACGATGTGTGTTCCGTTTTCCTTGTTGAAGTCATCGAGGTAAGGCTTATGCTGGAAGTAGTTTGCATCCAGGTCACCATCTTCAAGTGCTGTGTTTGGAAGTACGTAATCGTTGTACTCTACAACCTCAAGTGTCCATCCATCTGCTTCAAGGTCATCCTTGATCTCTCCGAGGATCTCAGCGTGTGGAGTAACACATGCTCCAACCTTGATCACCTTGTCGCCGTCATCTGTATCTGTATCAGATGCTTTTGCTTCAGTTGCTTCAGCCTTTGTTGCCTCTGTTGTTTCCTCAGCTTCAGTTGCTTCTGTCTGAGCTGCCTCAGCATTGTTCGCATTTTTCTTTGCGCTGTCATCAGAACCGCATCCTGTGATGAGTGATGCTGTAAGTGAAAGTGCTACTACTAAACCTAAAAATTTCTTTTTCATGATTTTTTTCCTCCCTAAATCGGCTTTCGTATTTTTGGTATGGACGTATAATATCACCCAATTTCACTCTTGTATAATTCCTAAAAATTATTGTTGGTTATAAGTTTTGCCTATAACCGTTCACAAATGTTGCCGATACGAGACTCACATTTTCAAATGCTTTAAGCCCGTCACTTCGTCCATCGAAATACTTCTCCTGTACCTTTTCGGGAGTCAGGATTTTATCAAGCCTGAAGCCGAGTGAGCAGAGGATGCACTTCACCTCGTAAGGATCAAATCCACCGCACATAACCTCGCCGAGCGACCTTGTCAGCTCCTCCAACCTTTCCACTCTTTCCGGAAAATCGCCCGCGCTGTGCGGATAGTCAAATACCACCCTGCTGCCCGGCTGGGACAGCTTGGCTATCTGCCTCAGAGTTTCACTGAACACATCCAGCGTCAGATAATAAGACACCCCGAGGATGCTGAAATAAGTCTTCTTATTCGGATCAAAGCCCGCCTCGAGGAGCTTATCAAGCATCCGCTCCTTCTCAAAGTCCACAGGCACATAATGTACATTTGGCCTCATGATCCACTCCAGGTCGCGAATCCTCTCCAGCTTGAAGCGCTGAGTATCCGGATGATCCACCTCGAAGATCTCAATACTTTCATTCTCATTTCTGAATGCAAATGTATCTTCCCCGGCTCCGCATATGACATACTGAATATCCTCATTCTCACGGGCAAACTCCTCAAGCCCCTTCTCATTAAAATGCAGTCTCGAAAGCGGAATCGGTGCCAGATAGTCCTTAACTATATCCTCCGGCTCCTCATCGTCACCCGTGTCGATCAAGCCATCACTTATCATTTCGTAGAGCTCCTCATACTCTTCCTTGCCCATAAAATCAAAAGCAAGATAATCATCATATATCTTTTCTCTTGAATTGTAGGAGTGCCATGCCCTCGCAAATGCACAAAGCTTCGCAGTTATACTTTCTCTTTCCTTAACCATATTACCCTCCGTGGTGTTTTCTTTTTTAAGTTCCAATAATGCTCTGATATATTCTTAAAAGGTTTTAGCAAGACTCAGGCATAAAAAAAACCGGGAGCTGATTACGCTCCCGGGCATCCGATATCAAATGTTTATCAATAGAGGTGTTACTTCGGCAGACTGTATCGACACGCCAAAACACCAGCCATTTGATATGCCTGGGAGTTCATCTGTCGACAACAGCAACAAAGAGTACTTATCGAAACTATTCTGTTTTTGAAAGAACCCTTGTTCATTCCTCTTCTCCTTTTTACAACTTAGCTTTTAGCTCACGGTATAACTCTTGTTATATCTTGTTATTATTTATCTCTTATTATAACTTTTTTTTATACCGCTCTATAAGCTTTGGTTATAATAGCATTATTCACCTATCAAGTCAATAGGTTTTTAATTATTCCGGTCAAATTTTTCTACAGCTTCAGTCCATCCAGCAGATCACCGAGTGATGTTCCAAGTCCTTCTGACTCAGGAAGCTCGATCTCCTCATTAGAAGGTACCTCCTCAGGATTGTCCAGAAGTGCTTTGATTGAAAGCGATATCTTGCCATCCTTGATATCGATTACTTTTACATTTACCTCCTGGCCTTCTTTAAGAACCACACCCGGATGCTTGATCCTCTCATGTGATATCTGAGAGATATGAACCAGTCCTGACAGACCATCACCTATATCAACAAAAGCTCCGTACTCCTTGAGAGTTGAGACCGTGCCGGTGAAAACCTGGCCAACCTTTATATCGGAAAGCTTCTTCTTTTTGCTGAGTTCCTGTCTCTCCCTGAGGATTTCCTTTGCGGAAAGGATCAGCTTATCAGCTTCCATATCCGCCTCAAAAACTCTTACCTCAAGCTCCTTTTCAAGGAATGGGTCGCACGAGTCGATCCTTTCAAGCGACAGCTTGGAAATAGGAATAAATGCTCTAATTCCATCGAAGTCTGCAACGACTCCGCCCTTTACCACTTCACTTACCGTAACGGTGAAGTTTTCCTGTGACTCCATGAGCTCCTCCGCTCTTCTCCACGCGAGAAGCGTGTCCGTATCATGGACACCATCCCCCATCAGGCTGTAGGACTCCTCCAGCATTGCTCCTAAGTCTTTCATTGATTCTTCCATTTTGCTACACTCCTAACTTTCTGCTAATTTTTCGCCAGCTTTCTTTTCTGCCAGCATTATTTTTCTGAATATAAAATACAGAATCGATCCGATGATCGCACCTGTTCCATTCATGATGAGATCATCGATGTCACTGCATCTATCATAAAATACCAGCTGACTTAATTCAATAAATAGTGTCAATCCAAAGCCGGCAAGGATTGATTTCCACACAGTATTCAGCCGTTTGAAACAGAAAGGCCAGCACGCTCCAACCGGAATAAACATCGCGATATTTCCGATAATGTTGACGAGCCATCCATCATACTTATCGAACATATGCTTGATCGGTACCAGGTTGTACCAGATCGGAGTGATCTTCTCAGAATCAAAAACCAGCGGCTTTATATGTCCATTCTCCAGCCCAAGTGGAAAGTAAACAAAGCGTGAAACTACCACCAGACATACATATACAGTGAGCAGCTTCACTTCATGCTTAATATCTATCTTCTTATTCTTAATCGCAAAAAATGTTCTAACCAGCAGCCAGACTACCGTTATAAAGATCCAAAGCTGCCAAAAGGTTATCTCAAACCTGATTCCACTATTTTCTTCTCTAAAATCTATCATAATTTCCTCCAAAACTACTGAGGTTTTCTTATCATCATAAGGCAGTCAACACCTAAAAGTGCAACTGATACCCATATGGTTTTTATTCCGATAATCGTAGAAAGTACGCCGCCTACGCCGGCTCCGACTGCAAAAATCAGAATTATGCCATAATAATTTATGGCCTTTCTTAATGCAGACTTATCTCTGTCTCTGAGGTACTCCGACAAGCTCTCTGTTCCGCTTCTGAGGTTACCTATGCACATCGTACTAGCATATCCGTAGCCATGAAATGAGCGGAACGACTGCACCTGCATCGCACACGAAAAGGAAACGATTACATTTGCAAGCATATCGTAATCCTTCGGAAGAAAACCCACTATCACGAGCAAAACGATCTCAATCAGCAGTATTATCTGCCTCCAGTGAATCCTCTCGGCATACTTGTACCTATTGCCTATCTGCTCCGCTGTCAGAATTCCAAGGGCGAAGGAAATGATGGGGATCAGGTACCGAAATCCGAGCCACCAATTACTTTGCATAAAATGCTGGCTCATCAGTACTACATTTCCAGTCTGCGCATTTGCAAACACATGCCCTCTCATATTGTAAGTGTATGCATCCTGAAGCCCGCCCGAAAACGAAAGAATCGCACTCAGCCGAAAGCTTTCGGATATCTGTTTTTTAGTGGCCATTTATTACTCAACTCACTTTCCGGAATAAAACTCCGTCTCTGTACCATTCTTATGTATCAGGACAGAACTCTGGTGAAATGTATCAATCATCTCATCAGCCGCCTTATAAACCTCTTCCGGAGTAGTATCGCTCAGATAAATGACAAGGGTATACTCCTGATACACCTTATCTCCATCCTTCCATCCACCGGTAGCTTCCTGAATCGTATATCCGCCGAAATGATCAATAAGGATTTTCTTTAACATCTCCTTAGACTCATCCGGTTCATACACCGGCTCATTTGTGTCCTTATCATTCGTTCCCAGATAAAGCACATACTGAATGTCCTCAGCATCATTATTCTCGACCGTCTCCTCAGACACCGTCTCCTTCGACTGATCATCCGACTTGTTCAGCGTGCACACAAGAGCCGTTATCGAAACACCCAGCGTAATGATGCAAAGAACAAATGTAACTACCACTAGCTTTTTCATATGAATACCTCTTTTCTTTTTAATATACCTCAAGGTGGGAAAGTGTTCACCTTACTGCGGCGTCCCTACCTCTATCAAATTTCCGTCTAAATCATAGAAACGAACCACCTTCTGTCCCCAGCTGTGAGTCATCAACTCATTTACAAACTCAGTCTCAGGATAGAGCGTGGTCAGCTTCTCAACAAACGCTTCAATATCTATTTCTTCAAAATATAATTCACACGAATTATTCTTTCCAACAACATCCTTCTCCAGAAACTCCGTCCAGTACTTCTCTTCCTGAAGCACCAGCCCTTCGGTAAGAATCATGTTGCCATCATTATCCAGTATAACATCAAGTCCAAATAAGTCATGATAGTACTTCTTCGAACGCTCGATGTCCTTTACAACTATTAGGAAGTTTTTGAGTTTCATGATGGGGTCCTTTCACATTTTATCACTTGATTTTAAATCCTCTAGCTATTCTTTTCTTAGCCTTTTCCGGTTCTTCACGAAGTTCAATCAATATAAGAAACGAACTTTCTCCAACAAGATAATTAGACAACCTCGAAATACCTTCTGCAGTATAACCTTCTACCTCAACACATGAATCCTTTTGATATTCTTTATTCTCAATCCAGTATTCAAATTCACTTGCAATATCAGGATTCCGATTAAACCTTTCCATATTACTCTGAGTCAGCAGTGGTATTAAATCTAGTTCTTTATAATAATCTTCAATAATCTTACTCATATCGCTGCCTCCTCATACGACTTTATAAATGCATCTGCATATGCCCTTGCATCTACTTCAACATATTGACTCTCATAAGCATAGAAAGTTTTTTCTGGAACAATATAGTTATCCATATTACACCTAAACAAAGCATCTTCCTTTGTCTCTAGCATATTCGCTCTTTCATGCTGAAAAGCATGTCTAAGTTCATGTACCAAAGTATTTAACAACTCTTTAGAATCAGATAAAAATGTCTTTTCGATATTTATGTTTAAGTGATTATTATAGGAGTTATAATAACCATCCGGTCCCACTCCATCTTTATAAAACTTCAACTTTGGAATAGTTAATAAATCAAGATCTTTTGCTATACAGCTCATTGTATCTTTAATAGCATCTTTCTTCTCTCCATCATTCAATTGACTCCAATTTTCAGATTCGAACTTAGATACATAATCCTTTAGCTCATCATCAACTTCATTATTATAATCAAACTCATCCTCTGAACGATTATATATTTCTGTCAAATACTCAGAATACTTTTCTTCATATTCTTGGTATTTTGCATTCAACTCATCATCCCAGAAACTCATAGAATCTTCGACAGAAAAGTCTGCAGTTGGCTCAACTCTTTTAAATGATTCTATAGATTTTTCTTCTTTTGCTTCAGAAGAATTGTCGATTTCTTTTATGAATTTAAACATAGATTCACCCTCTAAAAATCAACATGTTCTAACTCTATTGATGAGTATTTTTCTATCTCTTCTCGCCATAAATCTCGCAATTGTTCCGTTATTATACCACCTCTTCCTCTTGCTATCAGATCAGCCTCACGTTCTTCCACGCTCTTTAATGATTCTGGTTTAATTCCACCGGATATACACTTATTTATGAATTCTTTAAGATTACAATTTAATGAAATCACACTATTACTTTTCTCATGATTAGCAAAATAAATAGTATCATCAAGCAATGATAAAACTATCATATTACCAAACGAATCACACGCCACCGGAATGTACTTTGTTTTATCGTCCTCAATAATATCAACTTTGTTTAAACTATACTTCACATCGCCCAATCCATAAAACGCCTTTATATCAGATTTTATACCGTTGATCTCGAATTTTGTATTTATGGTAAGGCCTCCATTGTATTTCTTTAAAAATGATTTATAAGAATCAGGAATATTGATTTTCCTCTCAGAACAATAATCTTGAATCTGAATATCAAAATCATTAATGCCAAACTTAGAAATATCCATCACTCCGCCTCCTTATATCTACTATGTCCACCTTGGTGTCTAAACTCATCATGCCATTCAGATTTAATAAGTTGTAAAACACCATTTTTATCATCATGATGCAAACTATAACCTTCTGGTATTTCATTTAACTCATATTCTTCTTTAAGTTTATCAAGGTATATAGCCTTATCTGTGTCCCGATCTCCAGTAAACTTACCAATACTAATATCGCCTATGACTGGATGTTTAGCTTCGTTAGGGAACTTAGGGTATCCATCAATATACTTCGCTGCTCTACCTTCCGCATCTATAAATGTCCATACCTTTTTCCCATCAATATCCTCTATTCCGATTTTTCCACCGTTATCAAACCACTTTCCTAAATTATTAGAATGCGGAGGTTTTTCTTTATTAATCTCCTGTTTAGTCTTACCCATATCCTCCTTCATTTCATTGAAAGTTGAGTATTCTTTATAATCATTTATATCAGTGCTTTCGACCGAAGGTACAAATTGGTTATCCCAAAACTCTTTTGAATCAGAAACTGACATTCCTTCATATGATTTTATTTCTTTACAACCATATTTTTCTATATTATTGTTTTTTAATTCATTATTTTCATGTGAGGCCATTTCATTCATCAGAAAACTCCACCCCCGTTCTTATATATACCAGTAAAGCGACTGAAAATATTACCATACGAAGAATCCCTTTCAGTCTGTTCATACAGAATAAGTCCAGTAACAATACTAATCTGCTTTCTTGAGTATCCCTTAATTTCAGGATTAAGTTTTTCTACAACAGAATCAACCCATTCATAAATATCTGAATATTGTTTAGATTCTTCGATTGCTTTCTCAGCATCTAAGAAATCATAAACAAGTTTACGAAGTGGTTTTATTCCGTCTTCAGATGTTTCAATATATTCAAGGAAATCAGTTTTAACATATGTACTGAGGCCTGATCTGATTATCAGATTCTTTAATTCTCTAAGATCTTCCTTATCCCCTTTTCTGAATATCTCATTGTCCATGATGCAATTCAAAAGAGACTCTGATAATTCTTTATCGGTTCCATACATGGTATCCGTCTCAGGAGAATAATTATATCTTTCAGATTTAGAATCAAATTTTTCAACTTTACATAATACTGGTTGTATCCATTCATTTTGATATATTGCAGCAACTCCACGTGGAAGTTTTGAAAGTTCAGCTATCTGATCATCATTAAGATTTGCTGCTCTTCCGACCAATTCACGATCCACTTGATCCGGAAGTCTCATTATTATTTTTGTATTTGTATTTCTGATGACGGACATATCCATCAACCCTGGAGCTTGGTCAGCTATAATAAACCCTTCTCCATAAGTACGCATTTCAGCAATCGCATTTGAAATCATTTCAACACTCTTGCCTAATATATTTGAGCCCTCTGTTGGCTGTTCAATCGATGTTCTTCTTAATAAATTATGAGCTTCTTCCATAACTGTAATATGCCTTAAGTCAGAATTCATTTCTATTTCAGAAGACATACGATACTCCTGAAGTTTTAATACGAGAATTCCCATCAGAAGCGACTTAGTTTCAACAGCCCCCACTCTGCTCAAATCAACTATAACATTTTCATCAAATAAATCTTCATTCGATATTTCATCATTACTAAACACTAGTCCATTTATTCCGGTGGTTAACGATTGAAGCCTTGTTAAAAGTGAGCCTTTGTAAGCACCTTTATTTTCACTATCATATTCACTTGATTCGATTATTTCTTTAACATTTCTTGCAACATCTGCAAATTCAGGATAAAGATTTCTATCGTACTTATTTACTGACTTAAGTAAGTCCCATCCTGAATCAACATATGCTTTTTCGACTGCACTTTTAAGCACTGCAGGCATTGCTGCATACATTGGCCAACATACATTAAATATCTCAACCAGCCTGTCAAGATGCTCCAGAATATGTATTCCATCCGGAAAACTAAATGGATTCATTTTTAGTAGTGGTGATATAGAAGGATTTGTCCCATATACAGCTACATCTTTATTATTTCCAAAAACATGTTTGTACTCACCTTTTGCAGGCTCTATAACAAGAAAACCAACTTTATTATTTCTTGCTTTATTAAGTAAATGATAAATAGTATTACTTTTTCCTGAGCCTGTACTACCGGTTATAAACGTATGAGAAGACAATGTATTTAATGACAAATCAATACAATTATTCTCGTCTATGTGATTCATATGAAAGACATTACCAAGCTGTATTCTTTTTTCTCCGTCACTTATCGGATCATAAGTTACAACATTTCTTGCAAAACTTGCACATTCCAAAATAGGAAGTCCTGATATAGCCTTTTGAGGAAAATTAAGTGAATATGCAAGTTCCTTGCCTGACAAAGCCGTTGTAGCTGTGACTATCGTAGGATAAACACTATACTGAATTGGGTTTTCAGGATTAAGACCAAATATAGGATGTCTTAATTCTCTAACATAGGAAACTATATTATTCGCTATTGCATCTTCATCATTTTCTTTAACATTTCCCCTCCAAAGATTAACAGCTGATTTTGACATATATGATTCTTCCCCTAAAGTAAGCGCTAGGTAAGAGTGAGCAACATTGTTAGCAACATTCGAATTCTCACTCACAACATATGCGGCAAAATCCCACATACCGAGTGCCGTACTTTGTTCAAATCTCTGCATCTGTTTTTCAAGAAGTTCCAGTGCATGTTTAATATTGTAATTAGTAAATGACCTTGTCAATCCTTCATTTTTACCAATCATAGCAGTCACTGTTGATGAACGTGCAAAACTAGCGCCAAAATTCATACCTAAATTAGAACCCTTGTTAGTTCCTGCTGTTTTTGCCATAGCTTTAGTTACTGCCTTACCAAGAGTACTAGCAACTGTTCTTCCAGTCGATTTTGACACACTATTCGAGATTGTATTAGTAACACTGTTTGTAAGCGTTTTTGACGCCGTTTTTCCAAGTGTTTTAGTTAATGTTTTACTCAAACTTTCATTCTTCATCACAGCATTTGCAGTATTTTCAATTTCCGTCTTTCCTGTTGCAACACTTGCACTGCCTCCAACTTCAACTCCCACCGTTGCACTTGCATTAAACGATTCTTCAGCCCCCAAAACTCCGATGTTTTCGCGAGCCGTAACCTGCGTCCCAACAGTAGATGACGCCGAAGTATGAAAGTCCGTTCCTACTGTTCCTGTTATACTATTCTGCGTCCCCTTAGTAAATGTATCTGTTGTACCTGTTGTTTTGTTAATTCCATCAGCAATAGAATTGCTTTCATTAGTACCCTTTGTATTAGCAATACTATTCATATCCGCTTCAGATGTGCCCTCTGTAAATGTATCATTTTCATTATATGATTCAGATCCAGAAGCACTATCAGTAACACTGTCAGTATCCGAAACAGAACAGTTTTGCCCATTCTGCACACCTGCACTGGCACCAATATTTACACCAACAGTTGCAGAAGAACCTATTGACTCATTATCCATAATATGAAAATCTGTCTGCCAAGATTCATATGGTTTAAGTCCGGAATAAAGTTCACCCAGCTTTAGTTTTCTTTCCTCAACATCCTTTATAGGAGTTGCTAATAAAACAATAGTATACTCATCGTCTCGAGTTTCCGGTACTATGCCATCTAATAGTTTTTCGATTGTTTGACTAATAAATTTTTCTGATTTTTCAGTCGGAATATTGGTGGCTGTAGCGATTGAATAGTTCCTTGTATTATCAAGACATTTTATTACTCCAAACCCCTCTTCTCCCAACTCAGCCCCAGGAAAATTTCCTTTTATTGCATCTATTAATCTCTGCTTATAATTATTTACGCTTACGTTATTATCATCATTATGAGTATTAACAACCGCTAAAAAAACATCCGTCTTTTCCTTAGTTCTATTAAATACAAGTGCTATATTACAATCTTCATCTGATAAAACTGCGTAAACATTTACAAGCTTTTCAAGGTTATTCTCTTTTTTATCTGTAACCCATTTAGTTATATTGAAGTATCTGATGTTATGTGCCGCATCAAATCCGCTTTCATATTCGTCATCCTTATCGACCGGCAAATACAGATCTCTCAACTGAGAAAGGTAGGCATTATATATCTCAATACTATTAGCTGCCATCATTCTTTGAGTTATCTCACGAGCAGTATCATCATTCGGATCCATTTCAGACAAATCCAACAAATACTTTTCTCTGATAAGCTGAACAGCTTCAACCTGATCACTACTCAGTTTTGAAAGATCATATATTTTATTAGCAGCTTTATCCCCAACACGCTTAACTAAATCTCTTACTCCCATAAGTGCCCCCCATTTTCACTAATATTCCACTGTCTTCCACTCCATGTTTGATTGAATACTCTTTATAGCCTTTGATATTTCTGCCTTTTTCTCTTCTAAATCATGTATTTTGTCAGACTCTTCCTTAATTAGTTCTGAAAGCTCATTAAGTTCAGGATTATATTCCGCAATATTTTTTTCTATTTCATCTTTAAGTCTTTCCTGCATAGACTTAAAACTCTGAAAACAATTATTATTTATTTCATCCGCCAGTTCACTTATACTTGATTTCATTTTGAAATTATATATAAATGTTAACTTTGTAAGATTAATTCTTTCAGACGCAAAGAATTGAAGTCCTAGAATATTTCCTTTTAAGAATCTCTCCTTCACAAAAACTTTATCAGCTTCATCATCAAATTCCAGCTCTTGATAATCCATTATTACTTTAGATAACCGTTCTTTGTGTTCCTTTGATAAAGCGTCTGAACCAGTTACTAATTTAATCATTTCTTCTCTATATGCTTTTTCATTTTGCTTCCAATGAGCTTCAGCAGATGAAGTAAGTTTTTCCTGAGCATCATTGATATTATTCCTGTATTCTTCAACTATATAATTGATTATTCTATCTGACGTTTTACTATCAATACCTTTTTTCTTGTCGTCAACCAGATTTTTTTGCGACTTTACTTTTTCAGAGTCATCAAAGAAATCAGTAATCAATATCTTTGCTGATTGTAATATATCCTTATTAGGAAGTTTCTGTATGTTATCCTTGAAATTTTGCATCCTTTTGCTTTTAGCATCTTCATATTTTTTATTAGTTACTTCATAATTATCTTCCGATAATTCTTCCTCAGAATAGTCACTTGCTATTTTAGATAATTCATCCGTTGACTTTGAATAGTTTAATTCTTCTTTTTGAAGTTCTTTTATGAATGTCTTGGATTTTTTATCGTACTTTTTTACAAGTGCTTTTGTATCGTTACTGATTTTATTAATCAACTCCTTTGATTTATCATCCAGCTCCCCATTCCATCTTGTCCTTCTATTTTCAAGTCTTCCCTTTTTTTCATTAATTATTTCAGTAATTCTATCTTTAAATTTATTTAAGAACTTATATACCATCATACACTTATTGTAAGCTGAATGTCGGCTTGCAAAATCATCCATTTCTCTTTCAACACATAGAAGTCCACTATTTGCATAAATTAAGTTTTCATTTTCACCAGAATACTCAAGTGCCTTTTTTTTCATCTGTTCCGGCATAATGTTATACTTATACAATTGTGTGTAAAATTCATCTTCAGAATCTTCAAACTGATACTTATATGATCTAAATACTTTCTTAATAAAACTACTCTGAAAAGCATTTTCGTTTTTCGAACCCAATCCCATTACAGAAGATACATAATAAATACCACTTGAATACATTTTCTGTATGGATTCATAATGCATTATTGTATCTGGATCATACTTATCAAAATTTGATGAATCCGCTCTATTAGCAATGATCATAGTAAAACGTTTATCTAGCGCTTCTATCTGTTCTATCTTCTCGCATAGTTCTGCATTATCATTCGTGTCCATACTATCAGCCGTACATATCCAAACGGGGATTCCGTTTGAAAATCCTTTTAACGCATCTCTCAATACCATCTCGTGATCAATATTTGTTTTTGAGTTAGAACCAGGTGTATCAAAAATTACAAATTTATTCTTCGAAATTCCAAGAATACCACTCTTACTGAAAGGAACCTCAATGACGATCACATTATCAATAAGTGAAAAAGATGTATCTATTTTTTCATACTCATTAAGCACTTCAACAACCGTATGTACCATTGAAAACAAATCACTATCTTCGTAATCATTTATTGTCTCATATATTTTTTGAATAATAGGTGATTCTTCATCTCCTTCAATCACACGACACTCATTATTATCAAACAATAGTTCAAAGTGATCGAACTTTGCATCCTTCTTAGTTCTAAACCCAAACTTTATCTTTGCTCTATCTTCATGTGGTGATTCTTTAACTTCATATACCTTAGCAGTTACAGGGTCATCACCACTAGCAAGGACCTCATATCCAATCAAAGCATTGATAAATGTAGATTTGCCCGCACTATAATTTCCTATTACACAAATCGGAATAATATCTTTAAGTGCATCAGAAACCTTCTCAAGTTCATCAGTTATTTCACCATCGTCTTTAACAATTTCTTTTATGATTGGATAGACATTATCAAATGCACATTTGTTTTCATCAATAATATCTCTGGCGTTCTCTAATACTCTACCAACACTTCCAGGATTGAGTTTAATTTTATCTTTTATATCAGGCTCTGAACAAATTCTTTTTATTTCCTCATATTCGTCAGGAGTACCTTCAAATACGATTTCTATTTTATCTAATCCGACATAATAGTTATCTATCAGCTGATCAATAATATCCTTGATTTTAAATGGTAAAAATATCTTTTCTTCATCATATTCACGAAGTTTACTATCAAGATTCAACTCTATTTTTTCCCACTCATCATTTCCTGTTTTATCCATCTCATATGATATTTTTCTATTATATGGATCACTTATTATTTTTATTTTACTCATTTTTTAATCCCCCAATAATATACTAATTTTTTAAATAATCCAAACAAACCCTGTTCTTGGTATTAGGTCTTACCACTCCATCTGCTACTGCCACATGCTCAGGATGAACAGCATATCCCTTGAGTGATGCCTCATCTTCAAAAGTTGAATCCAGCATCAGATCTGCATTTGATGACTCAAGCGATTCCGTCTGTACATGTATCTCAACAAGTCCAGGTATCTTTCCCGCAAGTCCTTCAAGCCCTGCCTTTATATCTGATTTAACTTTTGTTTTTTCCTCTGTTGTAAGCTCATCCTTTAATTGCCATAAAATTATATGTTTAACCATTTTCTTATCCTTTCTTTATGCCACAAGTAAATACAAATTATCTTTATCAAAACATATTTCTTTCGTATGATTATATATCCTATTCATATCTATCAGTTTATTAACTATTCCCTTTTCCCCTGGTTCTCTCACCTCTTCAAAAGATTGCACTATTTCTTTGCTGATTTCTTTTGCATCTCCACTCATGCTTTCGCCCATTTCTATAAGAGCCTTATCCGCTTTCGTATCCTTTATCAGAGGAATAACACCCATCAATTTTCCAACAGCATTACTTGCAACTCCTGCACCTTTAAGTAGATTTGTTTTAACAGAATCATTCGACAATTTTTCCAGATATTTTGAACAGTCGCTAAACAGATTTTTATAAATCTCTGCATTTTTATTTATCTCATCTATAGAAGCCTTAATATTCTCTTCTTTAAAATTTCCACTCAACATTATTTCATTTAGAGATGCAAGTGATAAAATAAATAACGATAGTCTATAATATTTAAACTTCTTCACCAATTCTTTCAGAGTAGACTCAACCATTGTACTCATAATAAGAAACGGATTAGATTTTAATTCTTCAGCAACTTGTTTCTGATATGCAATCATATTTTTTCTAGCCGTTCTTTGAATATCACATACCATTTTGTGGTTGCTGGCTATATAACGTTCATTATCCCAATTGTGCTTGTATTTATTAATCATCTCTGTAAGAGTAACAACATCTGCTTCAATTTCAGATTCTTTTTCTATTTCCAAAAATGATAATATCTGCTTCTCCATATCAGCTATGTTACCGAGTTCATTTTCAATTGAATATAACGCCACAGCCATCATCATAGTTGCAGGATTGGCTTTCATAACCACTTCGTTTGTTACCGTTGTTGGATCTGCCTGCTTTAGTTTTGCAAATTTAGAACCACCGTCTGCCTTGTAAAAAGCACCCCAGAAATTTCCATCCTTTGCTGGTTTAAGTGTGTCACCCACGCTTTGATTAGCAAGTTGATACAATCCCGTTGTGTTAACTGTTTGCGTTACCTCAGCAAGCACAGGAACTAAAGATGACACCCCCGTTCCAAGCGTAGAAAGCTTTGCAATAGGAACACTAAATGAATTAGGTTTTTCGGAATCAGTCTCTCTAACATCATTCAATATTTCATCTGACATAGAAAGAATGTCCATATTTGATCCAGCGATTGGAGTATCATTATCATTATTCTCATCTTGGATTACTTGAGTATTCTCATCATTGCTTGTATCAACAAAAACTTCGCCACAGTTAAAACACTTATCCGCATTATCTGCCACTGGGGCGTTACACTTCGGACAAATCATATTACACTTCCTCCTTCCCCTTTATATACTTCCCACTTTTAATCCTCGCATCAGCCGGCTTCTCTGCTTTCTCAGGAATAGCCCACGTGTTTCCGAATTTTACCGCACCTTCTATTCTCCCTTCTGAACATAGCACGTTAACACGCCTTTCGCTGATTCCCCATTTCTTTGCTATTTCTTGTATTGTTGTGTATCCTATCATGTCTGATCACCCCTTATTAAACAAGAAAAGGCATCGTAGTTTATCATCCTACAATGCCATAAATCACTTTGTTGCAACTGGCTATCATACTCACTTTTTCCAAGCTTTCAGATCCTGTAGTTTTGCGTCATCAGGTTTCCCTGATTTTGCCGAATTCAATTACTTTTGATTATAATCTATCATCCGAACAAAGTCAATTTTCTATACTAATCTTAGTCCGGTTGTACTTTTTTAAAAAACCGAAAAATTTTTGCTTAGTGACTTTTTGTTCAGAGACAACTTTCTTTTTTTGCGAATAGCTTTCCAGCTATAAGCATTAGTATAAATGTTATAGCCATATCCGGGAATGTATTTCCACAAGGAATGTCAACTCTCATAAGTAGTCTGTAAACAACAAATCCTAAAACCCAGATAATAAATCTCACAACATCGAGTTTCTTCTCTGAGGAATCATTCTTCAGCACAAAGAAGTCTGCAATCTGGATTGCAATCATAGGGGCAAATACAGATCCAATCAGATATAGGAAATCTGTAATATCATCCATCGGAAGTGTTATAGCACCGATAGTTCCGAGAACAGTTACTCCGATAGCAACCCATTTTCCTTTAATCTTTGAGATGATAGATTCTGAAGAAACACCTGCAGAATATGCATCAAGGAAGGTTGTTGTAACAGTAGAAAATATAATGATAAGTAATCCAACTATTCCAAGACCTGCCTTTACCATGATTGCCGCAATATCTCCTTCGCCAATAAAGATAGCTGCTCCCATTCCGATTATATACATCCAGCAGCTTGTTACAAAATAAACCAAGGTGCTGACAAATGTTGCCTGCGCAGGTTTCTCTGCTTCTCGAGTGTAATCACTTATAAGTGGAAGCCAGGAAAGTGGCATAGCAACTGCAAGTTCAACTGCGGCACCAAAGCTCATTCCTTCTGCCACCTCACCGCTAAGCTTTGAAGTATCCTTAAATATGACAAAGCATAAAACTATAGTAAGTATGAAGAGCGCTGCCATAGCAATGGTACTTACTTTTCCGAGATTAGATAATCCAATCAATATCCATACGATTATAAGCACACCTATAACCAGGCACCATACCCATTTACCTGTATGAAGAGCTGTGTCAGCAGATAAAGCACCATCATATATCATGATACCAGTCCAGCCTACAAGCTGGATAACATTTAACAGTGCAAAAAACTTTGAACCATACTTACCAAAGGATAGAGCAACTGTCTCCATGGCACTCTTCTCAGTCTTTCCACCGATAAGTCCTGCCAGATAAAACAAAACACATCCAATGATATGACCTATGAAGATAGCTAAGATTCCTTTCTTAAATCCAAGCTCTCCAAAGTAAGTTCCTGTCAGTATTTCAGCGATTGATACTCCTGCGCCGAACCATATAAGTCCGTTACTGAGTGTACTTGTTTTCTTTTGTTCCATGATATTCCTCTCTTATATATAACTTCAACTGTCCCCACACATTATATATTTAAAGTTTTACACAGCACGCCTTATATAATACGCAAAATATAACAATTTGCTTAATATTAGAAATCTATAAGCTCATTTCGTGAACTACTCGGCAATTGAATTGCCAGAGCATCTGATGTGCGGAGCTTTCGCTCCGTAGATTCAGGGTGCGTCCATGACACCAATACTGCTTTTTAC
>CACYJP010000004.1 GCA_902774725.1 uncultured Lachnospiraceae bacterium | reverse complement strand
GGTTGTCGGCTGCGGTGGCTTCGCCCCTTCATCCGTCAGCTTCTCGCGCGCGGTCTTTAGGATGTCGAGAAGTCCCGTCTGCGTAAGCTCGCGCGAGGCGTCGCCCTTGTTGTAGAGCGAAAGCTCCATGCGCGACACGCCGTCGTCCGAGAACCATATCCGCGTCTCGTACACCTCGAGGCCGTGATACTTCACGTTGCCCTCGCGTATGGCGTTCGCGGAGTTCTTCTTCGTCTCCTCCAGGAATCTGAAGTAGTTCCGCTCGTGGGCCTTCACGAACTCCTCGCCCTTCTGCTTCCACGCCTCCGCCTTGTCGAATTCTACGCCGATGTCGTACTCCTCGCGCGCAAGAGGAATGCGAACGCGCATCTGCCCGAAGACGGCGCCCGCGGCCGCGAGCGCCAGAAACATGATCGTCTTATTCATTTTCATCCTGACCATAGATCCCATCACTTGAGGCCCAGCGCCTCCTTCACCGCGCCGCCGAACGCCTCCGCCATCGAGGCCATCCCGAGATCGTTCGGATGGCAGCCGTCAACCGTGCCTTCGCAGTCGCCCGGGTACATGCGAGTCTTCGGCAGATAGACGAGATTCTTCCAGCCCTCCTTCACTAGCTTTTCATAGAGGGAGCGCATGTAGAGGTCCTTGGCGTTCGGCGCGCCGCAGAACACGTCGCACTGCTCGGCCATTATGATCGGCACGTTCGGACGCTTCGCGCGCAGATTGCGGATGAAGGGCTCGTAGTTCTCCTCCACATTGCGTCCACGACGGTTCTGTCCATTCACAGAGCCCATGTTCCACAAGCAGTCGAGCACGTAGCAGCTCGCATCGATGCGCGCGAGATGCTCGCTCATCTCGAACTCCATCACGCCGGATCCTGAGAAGCCTAGCCCCACAACCGGCACGTCGAGGTTACGCCCCACGCGGTTCACGAAGGCGAGGCCCGGACGCGAACAGCAGCCGCCGTGGGTTATGGACGTGCCATAGAACACCACTGGCTTGTCCACTCCGCTCCTGCGCGGTCCAAGCGCCTCCACCTTCGCGCCCTTGTCTATTCCAAGCGAGAAACTTTTCACACCGTTGTAAAGCGGCAGATTCACGAGACACGCGTCGCCGGGTTTCCAGGGAATGGACATCGTGGCGCCCTTTGGACTGGTGATGCGGCCCGTCCTCACGTAGAACCAGCGGCCGGCCTTCTCGTCGAAGCGGTACACGTCGATGCCGCTCACTCCTGTGGAAGGCATGTGGTCCATCGACAGATTGCCGTTATACGGCGTCCACTTGAACCTGAGATTGCGCGAGTCGGTTCTGAAGCGGAAGAGCATTCCAGACGTATGGTGCTTCATAGACCTCACGCCGCCGTTGACCTTCGCGGTGACGTTTGAGGGCAGGCGGTCGTAGTAGTGCTCCACATCGTCGAAGGCGCGTCCCTCGATCGGCAGAAACTTGCCGTCGATCCACTTCACGCCCTTCTCGTCCACAACGGCATTCTGCTGCGCCATGCGGGGATCCCACTTCGCGATCTCGCTCTGCTGAGCCGCAGCGCACATTCCAATCATGACCGCCAGCGCGATCAGCGTAGTTCCTTTGCTCATCTAAATACTCCTCTGCTTTTCTGTTGGAAATAAAAACAATTATACCACAATGTAGTGCCTAGTGACTAGTAACTTGACCAGTCTCCGCACTGGGCTTTGGACCTGCAAAGTGCGGCCAGCCGTCGCGGTCCCACAGCACCTCCTGCACGAAGAGCGGACGCGCCTGCGGCGTCGGTCCCTCCACATGGCAGTGGAACGGCATGTAGTCATGCCCGCGCACCGTGAATATCTCGCCGTTGTGCCCTGGACCGAAGAACTCGTCGCCCTTCTTGGAAGAGAGAATCACCGTTCCGTATCCCTCCTTCAACGGACGTCCCTCGCGGTCAACGAACTCTCCCGTGAGCTTCTTCGAGCGGCCCACCACGATCGCATACGACCAGTCGAAGTAGCGCCCCCTGCTCGCGAAGAGATACCACCACCCCTTGCGCCAGTGCAGATACGTACCCTCGAGAACGTGCATGCGGCCGGGATTGTCGTGAACGTGACGGCCGGCCACGTGCTCGTATTTCGCACCCTTCGGAATGGACTTGCCGTCGGACGAAAGGGGCACGCGGTGGACTTTCCCCGTCGAGCCGAAGTAGAGCCACAGGCGGCCTGACGCCGGGTCG
The DNA here is from genome assembly GCA_902774725.1 of uncultured Lachnospiraceae bacterium. GTDB lineage: Bacteria > Bacillota > Clostridia > Lachnospirales > Lachnospiraceae > Eubacterium_Q. The sequence goes on along the minus strand of CACYJP010000004.1, from coordinate 34,770 downwards.
CGCACCACCTCCGGATCGATCGTGTCGATAATGCCGGTGTCGCGTCCGTACGTGAGCATGCGGCCGTTGGTGAATGGACCATCGGGACTCGTGGACGAATACACGTAGATCGCGCTGTCCTCCGCCGAGTTGATGTGGGTGACGTAGAGCAGATACTCGCCGCGGTACTTGAAGACGTCCGGAGCCCAGATGTTCTTCCATCTGCTGCGGATGCGCCGCTCCTCCTCGCGCGTGAAGAGGCGCCGCCCCGTGTCGGTCCATGTGAAGAAGTCCGAGCTGCGCAGAATCCTCTGTTGCGTGGACGAAAGGCGCCACGTGCCGTCGGGCGCGCGCCAGCAAGTTGGATCCGGCGTGCTGCGCGGATACACGGGATTGCGCGGCACGGCGGACGGCGCGCCCGCAGCCATGAGTGCGGCTGAAATGGCAACGGCCGCAAGGCGCACGCGAAGCTTCATTTCGTCTCGTCCTCCGGCACGGGCTTCACGCCTATGTCGGCCAGGCGCATCGAGATGATGCGCGAGATGCCCTTCTCCTGCTGGCTCACGCCGTAAACAAGGTCAGATCCCGCGATGGTGTGCTGGTTGTGCGTGATGATCAGGAACTGGCTGCGGTCGAGGAACTCCTTCAGAGCCTCCACGAAGCGGCCGATGTTCGCGTCGTCAAGAGCGGCGTCCAGCTCGTCGAGCATGCAGAACGGCGCGGGCTTGATCATGAAGATCGCGAAGAGCAGCGCCACGGCCGTCATCGTGCGCTCGCCGCCGGAAAGAAGCGTGACGCTCTGCGGACGCTTCCCGGGAGGACGCGCGATGATGTCGATGCCGCACTCGAGCGGGTCCTCGGCGTTCTCCAGCAGCACGAGGCGCGCCTCGCCGCCGTTGAAGAGCTTCGTGAACATCTTCTGGAAGTTCTGGTTCGCCTGCTCGAAGGTTGTGCGGAACATGTCGCCGCTCTTCTCGTTCAGGTTCGCGATGAGCGCGCGTATCTGCTCCTTCGCCGCAAGGAGATCGGCCTCCTGCGCCTTTTCCTTCGTGTAGCGTTCCTCAAGCTCGCGGAACTCCTCGATAGCCACCATGTTCACCGGGCCGAGGGCCGCGATCTGGGCGTTGAGGGCGTTGACGCGCTCTTCGAGGACGTCGTTCGGCGGCGGTTCGCCGCCCTTCCAGTCCGGATCGGGCTCGCGCAGCACCGCGTTCGCGTCAAGGCCGTACTCCTGGCTCAGATGGTCGTAAACGTTCTGCCTGCGCATCGTCGCCTCTGTTGCGGCGACTTCAAGACGTCCCTTGTAGGACCTCGCCTCGTCGAGCGAGGCGCGCTTGGCGCCGAGTCCACCCTCGCTCTGCGAAAGGCGCGTCTGCAGCTCGCCACGCTCCATGCGGGCCTCCTCCACCTGACCGTGGATGTCAACCGCCGCCTGCTTCAGGTCGTCGAGAGAGGCCATGAGCTCGGCCGTCTCGTCGCGCAGGCGCTGGATGGAGTCTTCGTATCCGCGGATTCCCGCCTCGCGGCCGGCTATCATCTTCTGCAGCTCCTCGCGCCGACGCTCGGCATCGGCATTCTGCTGGGCGGTGAGCTGCAGCTCGTTCTCCATCTGAGCGGCCGTGATGCGGCGCTCGGTGAGGCGGCGGCTGTCCTCGCCGTGCTCCACCTCGAGCCGCTGAAGCTCGTCCTGCTCTCCGGCCACGCGGTCCATGAGCGCGTCGCGCTTCGCGAGAGTCTCCTCAAGATCCGCAGCAAGCTCTTTTCTCTTCTGCTCATCAACATTTCTTACACCGATTATTACTTTATTACCGACTCCCCTAATAGTTTTAAGGTAATAAAACAGTGGCTTACCATCCACCATAAGACGATAATTAAGAGAAAAAGACTTTCCTGACGTCAGGATCTCTATTACATTTTCTTTTTTAAAGGACTCAAGGAAATAATCCTGATCATCCGGATAAACCAGAACACGACAATTCTTTATAGTATCAGTATAAAAGCTTTCTCCTGATGATCTTACTATCAGCTCATTATCCGCTCCCTGAGCCAGATATTCAATATAGCTATCATCATCTGCATCTATAACATAAATACTTTCATAATCAGCCGCAAGTGCAAGTGCTATCTCTGCAAATGTAATATGCTTTTTACTATCAGTCTCCATAAGCACCCCCAACAATACCCTTTTGTGAACTACATACTCATAATACTATTATCTCTCCATACGCCAAATCTCTGCCGAATATGGAGCGAGCTCGGAGCCACCTCCGAAGTCATGAAGCGTTCCTGTTATAAGCTCGTCCGCCTGTCCGCAGCCCGCATCAAAATGTGCCGTAAACGGTTGATCTGATGCGTTGATTGCAACAAGAACTCTCTCACCCTCTGTTTTTCTTTCAAATATACACTGATGGTTCGTAAGCACTACGCTTCTGAACGAACCATAGTTTAATGCTTTGCTTTCCTTCTTTATCTCAGCCAGCTTTGAAATAAACTCTGTAAGCTCATTCCACTCCGGCTTATCAAAGCTGACTCTGAGTGCAGGATCCCCTTCTTCCTTACGAGCCTCAGCTCCCCACTCACTTCCGTAATATACACAAGGATATCCCGGCATTCCAAAAGAAAGTGCATAAATAAGCGGAAGATGCTTTTTATTTGTCAGCATACTCGCTATACGACTTACATCATGATTATCAACGAAGCTCATGAGATGCATATTCTTATAACGGCACCAGTCCTCAGGACCGAACTGCTGCATAAGAGAATGAATTATCTCAAACATATTCATGGAATTAAAGCTTGAGTAAAGACCTTTATAGCATGCATAATTTGTACAGCTGTCAAGCATTCCCTCTCCGACAAACTGAGCATAGTCTCCGAACATCAGCTCACCTACAAGAAGGAATTCATCCTTAAGGCCATTCGTATATTCCCTCAGATTATGAATAAATCCCTTATCAAGACAATAAGCCACATCAAGTCTGAGTCCATCTATATCGAAATAATCTACCCAGTATTTAACCTTGTCAAATATATGATCAACGACCGCAGGATTCTGAAGGTTGAGCTTTACCAGATCATAGTTTCCTTCCCAGCCCTCGTACCAGAAGCCGTCATTATAATTCGAATTACCATCAAAGGATAAATGGAACCAGTCTTTGTATGGGCTGTCCCACTTCTTCTCCTGAACATCCTTAAATGCCCAGAAGCCTCTTCCTACATGATTGAAAACTCCATCCAGAACAACCTTGATTCCGGCCGCATGAAGCTCATCAACCACCTTCTTAAAGTCTTCATTTGTTCCAAGTCTTTTATCTATAAGACCATAGTCTCTAGTATTATATCCGTGAGTATCCGACTCAAAAACCGGCGAGAAATATATCGCATTCGCACCAAGCTTTTTGATATGAGGTATCCAGTTAATAACCTTCAGAATTCTGGACTCCTCTACTCCGTCATTTTCAAATGGTGCTCCACAGAATCCGAGCGGATATATCTGATAGAACACTGATTCTTCATACCACATTTTAATGTCCTCCCTGTTGTTATCTCATCCATACATCTAAGTCAACGTTACCTTCAATTCCATCGACAAGACCGTATGGTGTATATTGATAGGCTTCTGTATGATATGGGAAAACCGGTGTATCATAGGCTGCAAGCCAGAATTCCCACTTTCCGATTTTGTCTATATCCAGATATTTAACAAACTGGTCACGACTGGCATATATCATCGGTGTATAACCTGCTGCTTCTATTGTTTCACAGAAGCCGACTACTGCAGCAGTTCTATCCTCAACGCTGATTTCATCAGCTCTTGCGCCACTTCCTTCACCGATACGCTCTGTATCAATGATTATCGGCTGGGTGATATTGTAGCCGCCTATTCTATCCAGAACAAACTGAGCCTCTTCCACTCCTTCATCTCTGTTAATCGCAGATGAGAAGAAATATACTCCGGTTTCAATACCAACCGAATTTGCTCCGTTCAGATTGGCGTCCATCGTCGGATCTTCAACCATCTTCGCTGATTCTCCGTAGCCGCGATAACCAACACGTACAATCGCAACCTCTACTCCGGCTCCCTTTACCCTTTCCCAGTCGATGTTCTTCTGAAATTCAGATACATCAATTCCTATTTTACCTATAGGCTGACCATCCTTAAATCTTCTGAAATAGAGTTCATTTTCTGCATTATAGAACTCTGTTCCCCAATCAATATCGTTCCTGGCAACATTTGGACTTATCTTAAACATCTCACAATTCGGATCCAGATAATCTCCAAAAACAATATATGCTTTATTAAGATACTTCCTGATGTTCTCATGAACGAAGCTATTCATATCAGGGAACTGTTCTCCGAGTCCCTCTATTTTATCTACGTTAAAATATATCTTTTCACTTACTATTTTACTTGTCTGAATCGGAAGTCCCGGATTATGATGCATCATAACCTTTACCAGAACTCCGATCAATAAACCTGCAATAAGTCCGCCTACAAAAAGCCAGACCTTCCTAATCCTTCTTATTCTGTCCATTACTCAAAAACCTTCCGCCTATGACTGCCAGCATAAGCCCAATCACAAATATAATAACCATCCTCACCGGACTTTGATCCGTCGAGAACAGGAATGAGAGATTCTTCTCAAGTGCACCCGGATGATACATTTCAAAAACATATAAAGCATTATTAAAGCAGTGACATATCATCGATGGTATAATACTGCCACTATAGTATAACATAAATGCGAAGCTAATTCCAAGAATAGTGGTCGGCAGGAACCTTATCACGCTTGTATGGTACGCACCAAACATCACAGCCGAAAGTATAATCGCAGTCCATGCCTTGTAACGACTCTTGAAGCCGGAGAAAACAAAGCCTCTGAACAAGAACTCCTCGCATATGGCAGGCGTAAATGCAACAACCAGATAGGTTACCAGCTTTCCGCCGCCCAGAAGTACACTTTCCAGCCCCGAACTTGTGGAATCAAACTCCTGCGGGAAGAAATAATAAAGCACTGTCGATACCGTATTTTCCATCAGGAAAACTCCGATAAAGAACACAAACGAAAAAGCTAGCTTCGACACCCTGCAAAGTTTCAGGCTGAACGTTTTTCTAAGATTCTTTCTGGTATAAATCGCATATTGAATCGGAATAGCCACGATAAGTATCTGGCTTCCAAAGATTCCGCCTATACGGTACTTCATCTGTATTATCGAACCGATATATAGATAAAGGATAAATGTGAAACAGAGGATGAACCATGTATCTCCTGTTGTCGGAGTTCCACCCTTCTTCATATTTTTCCTCTTCTGGAATATCTGGATATTTCCCTTTCCATCATCGAAGAGGATATTTTCACTGTCATATATCTTTCCGAGAAGCAGGATTGCAAGATTTGCATATATCACATTGCTGATAAGTACTATTGCAATTGTGCTCATCTCAGCCTTGAAAAGCAGAAGATTCTTTATAAGAAGGCAGATATTGGCAACAGGAATAAGAGCCACCTTTTCAGTGAGCTCGATATTCGGAATAAAGCCTATATAGCCTGTCAGCATAACTACAAGGGTGAGCGGTGTTATATAATTGTTTGCCTCCTTGTAGGACTTCGCCAGCGCTGTTATACACATCGTAACAGCTGAGATAAAAAGTGAAAATGCAAAAACCGCAAGTATCGTGACTATCATCGGAAGTATAAAGCTTCCTATATGAAAATCACTCATATCAAGTCCGACGCCAACCATACTACTGGAGGAAATGAGCTTCACCATATAGAAGATCATAATACCCATCGACAGTATATTCAGGAGTGCAGAAATAATACCGACAAGGGCAACTGTAAGGAACTTGGCTATAATAATGTCACGATTTCTGACAGGGAGTGTAAGGAGCGTTTCAAGCGTACCCCTCTCCTTTTCTCCGGCAGTCGTATCAATAGCAGGATACATAGTTCCCATCAGAAGACTTATCACAAGCATAAACGGAAGAATCGTTCCCAAAAGACTTCCGGCAGACTGTTCCTTCGTCGCTATATCCTTTCTCTCCAGAGAAAACGGATGTATTACCGACTCTACATCAAGTCCGGCTTCTTCGATAGACTTTTCCATCTGTTTTTGTGATAAGCTGTCCAGAACGCTTTTAACCAGATTCTCTGCATAATTGGAATTGGTAATAGATGAGACAAACCTGGTCTTATATCTTATCCTTCCATCCGAGGATCTTTCAGATGTGATATATACATCTATCCTCTCTTCCTGAAGTGCCTTATTAATAGCCTCATCTGACTTGTCACTATCTTCAAGCTCAACTATCCTCAACCTATCTACAGACTTATTAGACGACGCATCTGTGCTTGATGCTTTTTCGATATTTTTCGCATTATGCTCATTTAATGCTAAAGCAAACTCTCCATTGTCGTCCACATCAGCAACTACTCTGTATTCTCTCTGCTCCATACCCGACTGGATCATGCTCATCATTGCAAAGGATCCAAAGAAAATAAGAGGATATATAAGGAGTGGAACAAGTATCAGCATCAGCATCGCTTTCCTATCCCTTATGACATCAAGCAGCTCTTTTTTGAAAAGAATTTTTATCACCTTACTCCTCATATCCCATGCCCTCCGCTTTTATTATTGCATAGAAAGCATCACGCATATTTGAGGCGCCTGTTTTCTTCTTTAATTCCTCCGGACTATCGTTTGTTATAGCCTTTCCCTTGTTCAGCATAATTATTCTGTCGCAGAGATACTCAGCCTCTTCCATGTAATGTGTGGAATAAATGACTGTTTTTCCTCTTTCCTTTTCTTTTTTCATAAACTCGATTATTGCCGAACTACTGATGATATCCAGTCCGAGAGTCGGCTCATCAAAGATATATATATCAGGATCATGCACCAGACACCTTGCAATAGAAGCACGCTGCGTCTGACCTGTCGAAAGCTTTTCGATTCTGTTATCTATAAACTCTGACATATTGAGAAGCTTTTCTATCTCCTCTATCCGCTCAGGTATTTTTGATTTATCTATCCCGTAAACACCGGCAAAAACCTGAAGCAGCTCTCTTACAGAGAGTCTTCCGTAAAGCTTGGTATTGCCGGATAGATAGCCCACTTTTTTCTTTATTTCAAGTGTATCTGTAACCGCATTATCATCGTTCTTGTCAGACGATTCCTCACTGCCACTTTCTATGCTGCTCTCTGATAGATAAACCTCACCGGAGGTTGGCTTAAGCAGACTCGCAAGCATACGAAGCAGAGTTGTCTTTCCTGCACCGTTTGGTCCGAGTATTCCAACTATCTCACCCTTCTCGGCAGTGAGACTTATACCATCCACTGCGTTGAACTCTGTCTTTTTTCCTTTTTTCTCATTTCTAATAAAGCTTTTTACCAGGTTATCAGCAACCAGCATCTTCTTACCTCATGTATCTCTATTACTAACTAATTATTTTTCCTAACCTATTTCTCAGTATATCTAAGTATATCTCAATATATCTCAATATACCTCAGTATTTATCAGTATATGCCTCAGTTTTTTTCAGTATATACCTCAGTATTTATCAGTATATGCCTCAGTTTTTTTCAGTATATGCCTCAGTTTTTATCAATACACTTCAATTTGTATACAGATTCTCGACTCACGTAATAGTAGTATAACATATATCAAAACAAAAAAGGTATCTATTCATAGCCTGCAATCAAAATCATGCAATCGCTGAACAGACACCACTAAAGAGAAAAAGCCTGTGAGACCTACTTCCCCAATCAGGTCTCACAGACTTTTTCAAGCCGATCTATTTAGGGCACACCCACAATACCTTCTCTAACTGTGTTTTATTCTAGCACATTTTCACAAAAATGAAAAGCGTTTTTGTGCAACATATATAAATTTTGTAACATTTTCACAAAATAATTAAAGAATGTCCCGTAAAACAGTAGCTTCACGGGACAATATACTTAAAATTGCACAATTATTTACGATTTTCCTTATCTACGAGGTTGGTTGCTCCATACATTTCTCTAAGGAGAGGCTTCTCGATTTTACCTGTTGCATTACGAGGAACATCAGCAAAAATTATCTGACGAGGTCTCTTGTAACGAGGCAGCTCAAGGCAGAAATTGTTCATTTCCTCCTCTGTACAGCTCTCGCCCTCCTTCAGCTGGATTATAGCAAGTGAGATCTCTCCGAGTCTCTCATCGCCCACTCCGATAACCGCTACATCCTGCACCTTGCTGTTCTTCATAATGAAACTCTCAATCTGAACAGGATATATATTCTCACCACCACTGATGATGACATCCTTCTTACGGTCAACGAGCCAGATGAAGCCATCCTCATCGTACTTTGCCATATCACCTGTGTAAAGCCATCCGTCCTTGATGCTCTCCCTGGTTGCTTCTTCATTCTTATAATAGCAGGTCATGACACCAGGACCCTTTACACAAAGCTCGCCAACTGAGTCGCTGTCAGACTTATCAACTATGCTGCCTTCCTCTGTTACTATCTTGCACTCCCAGCCGTAGCCCGGTACACCGATTGCTCCGACATGGTCGATATTTTCAACACCAAGATGTACACATCCGGGACCTATAGACTCTGAAAGACCATAGTTTGTATCGTACTGATGGTTCGGGAATAAGCTCTTCCATCTGGTGATAAGACTTGCAGGAACCGGCTGAGCACCGATATGCATTAGTCTCCACTGATCGAGCTTGTAATCATCACGATTTAGCTTGCCGCTCTCAAGTGCGATCAGAAGATCCTGTGCCCATGGAACAAGCAGCCATACAATCGTACAGCCCTCACGACTTACAGTATCAAGTATATATTCAGGCTTTGTACCCTTCAGAAGTACAGCCTTTCCTCCGGAATAGAGCGAACCAAACCAGTGCATCTTTGCACCTGTGTGATAAAGCGGTGGGATACAGAGGAATACATCATCCTTCTGCTGTCCATGATGCGCCTGCTCAACCTTTGCACTGTGCATAAGCGACTGATGCTTGTGCAGAATAGCCTTCGGGAATCCTGTAGTTCCTGATGAGAAGTAGATAGCACCATAATCCTCATCTGTTATCTCTATCTCAGGCTTAACTGAGCTGGAGTTTGAAACCATCTGATTATAATCCTCAGCAAATGTAGGACAGTTCTCTCCTACATAGAACAGAAGTCTGTTTCTGCTTATCTTGTCAGCTATTTCCTCGATACGACCTATAAATTCAGGTCCAAACACGAGTATATCTACATCTGCGAGATCAACGCAGTATTCTATCTCGCTGGAATCGTAACGGAAGTTAAGCGGGACTGCAAGTGCACCTGTCTTAAGAATACCGAAATATATCGGCAGCCATTCCAGGCAGTTCATAAGCAGTATTCCGACCTTGTCACCCTTCTTGATTCCTCTGCTGAGAAGCAGATTGGCAAAACGATTTGCCTTCTCATCAAATACGCCCCATGTTATCTCTCTTCTGTATGGCTCCTTTGGATTTGGCTCCATAAGCTCATACTCTCTCCATGTCACCCTTCTCACCTCAGTGATCGCAGGGTTTACTTCTACTAATGCTATATCATTTGTGTACTCTCTGGCATTTCTCTCCAGAAGATTTGTGATTGGCATTTTTAGTCCTCCCAAATTTGTCTATGATATTTACTTCGTTCAGATAGACACGATTATAGTTTATTTTCTTTTTTGCGTCAACGCTTTACTGCATCAAAGTCAGTTACAATCTACCGATTCAACGCTTTCTTCTCTTCCACTTTCTTTACGAAGTTATCATACTGATTCGTAATCCTGAAGCTACCGTTCTTAACATAATCGGCAGCCACAGTTTTCTTACGAACCGACTTGGTCTTTCCCTTCATTGAGAAAGCAACTATCAGTGCAATAATGATAGCGATCACACCGGTTCCTACTATTCCCTTCGGCGCTATGTTACCCTTGATAGCAAGTATTGCGAAAAGTATTCCCCAGATAGCTGCAAGCACACCCAAGAGCACGCCCCAGAATTTACCCTTGCTGTATGGAACATCGCCGACAAGCTTTCCGGTCTGGCCATTCATTGCAAATACGTATTTGTTACCATTCCAGATAGTATTAAGTATCCATACCGGATAAAGAGCATACTTATGTGTATCACTTCTTTTTTCAAATGTATCATTTTTGCTTGTTACTGTATTATAATCCTTTACCTGCCCACGGATCATATCCTTTGCAGTATGCTTCATCCTCTCCTCAGCACGAGGCTTGCACTCTTCAGGAGAAACATCATATCTGTTAGCAAGAAAGCCCGCCATATAGGCTGAACTATAAGGAACTGCAGCACTTACATCATAAGGCTCGATCGAGTCCATCAGCTTATCATCCATCTGCTTTGAAGCGTCAGCCGGTACATTTTCAAATCTCATATCGCCCTCACGATATACATCGAAATAGCTGGTTTCCTTGTACTCATACTTCGAATCCTTATGCGTCTTTACCTTGGTAGCCTCGTACTTACCGCTGGCGTGGACGTCCGCATCAAAGAGCCAAAACGGAACATATATGCCCTTCACCTCATCGATATGATTTCCAACCTTAAATGCCATAGGCGCAAGCTTTATCTTATTTACATGCTCTGTAAGCTTAGACTTGGCTGCCTTTTTATCCAGCTTAAACGGAATCACTAGATCCGGCTTAAGACTGCCCTCAAATTTACTAGATATAACTATCGGATTCTCACAGTATGGGCACTTTGTCGATGCCATAGTTTCATCGCCGACAACCTCTCCGCCGCAATTCTTGCATTCATAAACCACAAGACCTTCAGCATGTACATCCCATTCATCCTGCTTTGCCTCATACTGCTCAGCACCACCTGCCGCAATCGCAGCCTCGTACTCCGCAACATCAAACTCAGCTCCGCAGCTTTCACAAACAAGCTTCTGCTTGTCACTGCCAAACTTCAGGCTGCCACCGCAGGCTGTACATTTGTAGCTTGATAATTCAGACATTTTGCTTCCCCTTATCCATCTCACTTCTTCTAATTAGTTCTATATTAATATTCTCGCTTTATTATTATGTATTATCTGATTGTGGTTAGTTTACATAATATCACGATACTGTTTCAGTATTTCTTCTATCTTCTCGTCATCAAGTTCACCGAATGATTTGAGCGTTCTGATAGGCATGTACTCAAGCATCGCCTTGATCATCGCATCCATTTCTTCTTCACTGTCACCTCCGGAGAACTGCGTAGTTGCATCTGCAAAAAGAAGTTTTGTCAGCTTCCTTGTTTTATCATAAGCAACAAGCTCACCCAGCTGAACATCCATATCAATCTTAGGAGGAAGCTGGAAGCTGCCCGCAAGCTCGATATCCTGCTCAAGAACTATATCCCTTGAAGACTTTCCGATTTCAATAGTATATCTTCCATTTGCTGCATACCAGTCACCTATTTCAGTACAGTACCATGCAAAGCTTCTCTTATCCAGTTCGAAGCTGACCGTCTTTGTTTCACCCGGTTCAAGACTTACCTTCTCGAAGCCTTTCAGTTCATGCACAGGCCTGTTTGTTACGCCTGTCTTATCTGAGATATAAAGCTGAACGATTTCCTTACCAGCTCTCGAGCCTATATTCTTTACATCAACTGTTACGGTCGCTCCACTGTTGATTCCTACCACATCAAACTCTGAATCATCAAAGCCTTCGTTCGGCTTAACCTGCATATTGCTGTATTCAAACTCTGTATACGAAAGTCCATGTCCGAACGGGAACAGAACATCCATTTTCTTTGTATCATAATACCTGTATCCGACGAAAACTCCCTCAGCATAATTAACCTTGTGATTAGCAACAGGGAAGTTCAGGAAGCTTGGATTATCCTCCAGCTTGACAGGGAAGGATTCCGCAAGCTTTCCGGAAGGATTCACAACGCCGTAAAGGACATTCATTACAGCCTCACCGATACCTTCACCACCTAAGTACGCTTCCACGATTCCTGCAACATAATCAGCCCAAGGCATCTCAACAGGAGAACCATTATGAAGCACAACCACAACAGGTTTTCCAAGGTCAAGGAGTCTGTCGATAAGCTCATTCTGACAGTCAGGAAGTCTCATATGCTTCCTGTCATAAGCCTCAGACTCAAATATATCCGGCAGTCCGGCAAAGACAACTATTTTATCAGCGTTCTTTGCTACATTTATCGCCTCTTCAAACTTCTTCTCATCCGACTCATCCTTATCAAAAGGGAATCCCTCAGCGTATGAAACAAATTCAGAGTAATTCTTCATAACTGAAACTGCAGAAACGATGTTATGTGCATTTATATGACTGCTTCCACCACCCTGAAATCGCGGATGCTCTGCAAAGCCACCTATGAGCGCAACCTTCTCACTCTTGCTGAGAGGAAGAACAGGAGTCTCCTTGATGTTCTCGCCAACAAGCTCTCCATCCTCATTAACCTCAGTTGCTCCCTCTACTATTACATCGTTAGCAAGAAGTACGATGCACTCCTCTGCAGCACGGACAGCCTTGATATGATCCTCGTCTCTGTCAAAGACCTCCTCATGTCTATGCTCTACAAACTTCTCTATCCACTTAAGTATATTTCTAACTGCTGTATCAAGCTTCTCCTCAGGAAGCTCACCTGACTTAACAGCCTCAACAATTGCCTTATCATTTACATGTCTGCTTCCCGGCATCTCAAGATCCATGCCGGCAGCGATACCCTTAACTCGATTAGAAACAGCTCCCCAGTCAGACATAACAAGGCCGTCGTACCCCCACTCATCTCTCAGAATTTTATTAAGCAGCATATCATTCTCTGAGCTATACACTCCGTTTATCCTGTTATAAGAAGCCATTATCGTCCAAGGCTGAGCATTCTTAACCGCATTTTCAAAAGCCGGAAGATATATCTCTCTCAGAGTTCTCTCATCCATCTCACTGGATGCATACATTCTCTCAGTCTCCTGAGAATTCGCTGCAAAATGTTTAAGCGAGGTACCTACATCCTGAGACTGAACTCCGTTTATATATGAAGCGGAAAGCTCACCTGCAACATATGGATCCTCTGATATGTACTCAAAATTTCTTCCGCAAAGCGGAGACCTCTTGATATTGATCGCAGGGCCAAGAATAGTCGATACATCAACCGCCTGACATTCTTTTCCAAGCTCAACTCCCATTCTATACATCAGCTCCCTGTCAAAAGAAGCCGACGTCGCGCATGCAGTCGGAAAACAAACTGCATCAATCGAATCATTTACATCAGCCGCACTTGATCTGTCAAGCTCCTGCTTTCTCAGTCCGTGAGGCCCATCACACATAAAAATCGATGGAATACCAACCCTCTCAATCTCCTCCGTCGTCCACATATCATGTCCCGACACAAGATACGCCTTCTCCTCAAGCGTCATCTCACCTATAATCTTCTCTATCTCCATAAGTCCTCCTTATTCTAATACAACATGGCAACGGGACGGTTCTTTTTGACTTACCATCCCTATTCATTTTGGTACACGTTACCTTTTTGCCAAAAGGTGTCAAATACCATCACTAAGTATATCATTCAACACTGTCCAACTTCAACAAAAAGGGACGGCATTTTGTTTCCGTCCCTACTCAACTTATTGTTCCAAGAGCAGTCTCACATATGCTTCTTCCCACGTACCACCGTACAGGCACTTCGCGCCTGCGTCTATAAGCGGCTTGGTTGTACTATATCTATACTCCCCGTCTTTGCACGGGAAGATATAAAATGCAATCCCCTTTTCATTACATCTTCTAAGCAGCGACATGGCAGATGTTGGTCCGTCACCCTCAGTATTTACAGTGCTTGAGTGATACATGCCATGAAGCACCGCCTTCACTCCATCCAGATTTATCCTGTCGTAGTTTATTCCAACGTATGGACGGATGTAGAGGACGCAGTCAGTGAGTGTACCTACATTTAAGATGCTTGTTCTTTCGCCGCGAGAATATCCACTACTTGTTTTACCGCTATCTTTATCGAGATTCAGTTTGCTTTCCGAGCCAAGAGCCAGCCACTCATCACTTTGCTCCTTGTCCCACTCAGATATCAATTTAGAATACTCTATCATATCGCTACTGTAGAATTCTTCCGAATAATCCCCACACTCTTCGAGATGTGTTGCATGATGCACGTAGGATACTCCATTCATATTTCTGAAGACCACATAGACACCTCTTCTGCCTTCTTCGTTCAAACGTTTAATCAGAGAAACTGACTTGGCAAAATTGTCGACACCGTTACTCTCCGGATCAGACAGGATTCTGTGCGCACTTACCATCATCACAGGGCATCCAACATCCTTCATCAATACACCCATAAGTGCAGCTGTAAGATGAAGAGTATCCGTTCCGTGTAGAATCATGATTCCGCCGTACTGACTGTAATCAACCTTTTTAAGTGCTTCAATTAACTGATTCCACTTATCTATTGTCATATTTTCGCTGAGAGTATTTATAGGAGAGATGGATTCGAACTCCACATCACTTCCAGCCACATCGCATTCTATCCCTTGACGTTCTCCGGCAGCTGTACTCTCCCGATACATCGAAACAAGAGACAGCGAAGCTGCCTCAGTGTTCAGCGCATTTAGCCCAGATTCATTTTTTGCGGAACAGATAGTTCCGCCTGTTAGCACAATTAATATTTTCATTTTGATTCCTTTTTTATATACCATTTCCAAAATCTTTTACTGATTTTGAAAATTATTTTACAGTTTTTTTACTAGTTTGGTCAAGCTACTTCAAGATAAGTGCGAATAGAGTATTTTTGCCGTTTGTCAACGATTTTTCGGCGTTTTGGCAGTTTTTTGTTCGGCGTTTTGGCAGATTATTATCAGCATCGATGTACCACTTTGCAACTTTTCCAACTATTTTTAGGTCATTTTTGCAACTTTTCCAACTATTTTTAGGCCATTTTTTGCAACTTTTCCAACTTCAAAGCAAAAAAAAACAGCCCCTCCTAAGGTGTATACCCAGGCCAGGAACTGTTTTCTAAGTTTTTTTATTTATACAATTATTAGCTCCATTTACATTTGCATTTACATTTACACTTCCACATCCCAGAAGCCATCGAGTGTTGCAAAGTAATCATCGAGAGTCTCAGGACGTCTGATGCAGATAACTGAGTTATCCTCGCGGAGAAGAAGCTCTGCAGACCAGAGGCGGCCGTTATAGTTATAGCCCATTGAGAAGCCGTGTGCTCCTGTGTCATGGATGCAGAGATAATCACCGATATCTATCTTCGGTAATTTTCTGTCGATTGCAAACTTATCGTTATTCTCGCAAAGTGATCCAACCACATCATAGGTTTCTGTTGCCGGTGCATCCTCTTTTCCGAGAACTGTCAGATGATGATATGAGCCATACATCGCAGGTCTCATCAGGTTTGCTGCGCAGGCATCTACACCGATATACTCTTTATAGGTATGCTTCTCGTGAACTGCCTTTGTGATGAGGTGTCCGTAAGGTGCAAGCATGAATCTTCCAAGCTCTGTGAAGATTGCTGTGTCGCCCATTCCTGCAGGAACGAGAACCTCATCAAATACCTTATGTACTCCGGCTCCGATAGCTGCTATATCATTTGCAGGCTTATCCGGCTCGTAAGCGATTCCGACACCACCTGACAGATTGATGAAGCTGAGTGCTACACCGGTCTTCTCCTTAATCTCAACTGCAAGCTCGAAAAGTATCTTTGCGAGTGCAGGATAATACTCATTTGAAAGTGTGTTACTTGCAAGGAAGCTGTGGATTCCAAGCTCCTCAACACCGAGCTCACTCAGTCTCTTGTAAGCCTCAATGATCTGATCCTTGGTCATTCCGTACTTTGCTTCGCCTGGGTTATCCATAACCTGAACAGCCTCTGTACTTTCACCAAGTCTGAAAACTCCACCCGGATTGAAGCGGCATGACATACGCTTTGGAAGGCGTCTTCCTTCACCACCCAGAGCTTCCTGTGAGAGACGACCGCTCTTTACAGCCTCGTCTAAAGCACTGAGTACAAAGTCTATATGTGTTATATCATCCAGGTTGATGATGCCTCCGATTTCTGCACATTTTACAAACTCCTCAGCAGGCGTTTCATTTGACGAAAACATTACGTCTGTACCTGTGATTTTGCACTTTTCTGAAATAACGAGCTCTGCCATAGATGAACAGTCAGTTCCGCAGCCTTCCTCGTGAAGTATCTTCAGGATAGTTGGATTTGGGGTAGCCTTTACTGCGAAGTACTCCTTGAAGCCCTTGTTCCATGAAAAGGCCTTATTCATTGCTCGTGCATTTTCTCTGATTCCTTTTTCATCATATATATGAAATGGGGTTGGGTAGGTCTTAACTATTTCCTCGACCTGTTCTTTTGTAACAAATGGTATCTTACTCATAATATTCCTCTTTTCTTTGACTTCCCACTAGCTTACTACCATGATATGATTTCGTGTCCGTCCTCAGTTACGAGAACCTGTATCTCCCACTGAGCTGACTGTGAGCCGTCTTCTGTATAAACGGTCCAGTTGTTTTCTTCGTCTACAAATACGTCAGGCATGCCTGCGTTCACCATAGGCTCGATGGTAAACATCATACCCGGTGCCATGACCATGTCTGTACCTCTTCTGGTTACGTAGCTTACCCACGGCTCTTCGTGGAATTCGATTCCGACTCCGTGACCGCCGATTTCTCTTACTACGCTGTAGCCTGCAGCCTTACAGTGATCATTTATTGCCTGTCCCATATCTCCAAGGAAGCCCCAAGGCTTAACCTCTTCAAGTCCGAGATATATGCTTTCTTTAACAGTCTCAACCAGCTTTCTGTCTTCGTCAGATACATTTCCAAGCATAAACATACGTGATGAATCGGAGAAATATCCGTTCAGTATGGTTGAACAATCGACGTTGATTATATCTCCGTCCTGAAGTATTTCGTTTTCGTCAGGGATACCGTGGCATACCGCATCATTCACTGATGTGCAGACGCTCTTCGGGAAGCCTTCATAATTAAGTGGTGCAGGAATCGCACCATGCTTCTCGCACACCTCATTTATTATTCTGTTTATGTCCTCGGTACTCATTCCGACACATATCTTGTCGGCAACCACGTCGAGACACTCTACATTTACCTTCGCACTCTCCTTTATAAGGGCGATCTGCTCAGGAGTTTTGATCATGTTCTGAGTAGGAACCTTGTGTCCCTGATTCGCAAGCATTTCTATCTTACGGTCAAATGCTTCATGACAAGCCTTGTACTTTTTTCCGCTGCCGCACCAGCACGGATCATTTCTTCCAATCTTCTTAGCCACTGCTTTATCCTCTGTTATTCTTTTAGTTATTTATTTTTATCATATATTTATGATATTAGAACTTCTTATATAATATGTTAATCCCTTATAAATATATGAATTTCTACAACGGTTAAGTGTAACTTACTACTTATATATTGTCAATAAAAAGTAAAACGGACAATGTGTCACAAAAAAGCAAATGTGTCACATAATGCAAAACGGGACAATAAGTCAAGAAGAATCGTCCCCTTTGACTTATCATCCCATTATCTCTCGATCAACCTATCGATTGAAGTGTTATTTGCTTTCGTTTACGTATGTAGTTACACGGTCCTGGATAACCTTGCAGACATCGTCCACGGATTTATCTCCGGCGAAGTAAGCAGCAGCCTCTTCTTTTACGATATCAAGTACCTTTTGATCCGGCTCCCATATACCCTTTGAGTTTTCGATCATCTTTTTGTATGTATCAATCTCCTCGTTTGTAAGAGGCTTTATTTTGATACTTACTCCATCGAAGTCCATACTGTTATTACGAACCTTGATCTTATTTCCATACTTATCAGTTCCATCCTTGGTTGCTGTAAGACGGTTAAGATACTCTTCGAATACATCACTTCTTGTAGGTACTCCATAAAGGTTCTGAAGATATTTACCCTGATATTCTTCTGATATTAAATACTTCATGAAATCCCACGCTGCTTCTTTATCTGAGCAATCGCTGGTCATTGCGATTGCACTACTGAACTCAAATCTTCCACCTGACTGATCCATACTTGGGAAGCCCTTGTATGATGCGTCATTTCCAAATACCTGATTGTCCCATGCAACCTCTTCAGCTGTAAGTGAACCCTGAACAAACAGCTGCTCACCCTTAGCTATGCCCTCTTCTCTTGAACTGGTATTCTCCCAATCCATCTCCTCATTTGAACCTATATTACAAACCTCAAGCAGGTCCTTAAATTCCTGAGAATCAAAATGACATTCGCCCTTTTTCCAGTCAATAAAATCAGAGCAGATAGGACCATAGAAGCTGCTAAGATTATCCATCTTATTTGATGAGTCAAAAAGTCTTGTTCCTTCCGGCTTAGAGGTTATATAATCCTTAAACTCTCCATATGACCATCCATATTCAGAACCTATTTCTGAACTCTTACCTACAAGCGTATGAATGTATGCTGAAGGTGATACGAAGTATACCTTACCATCAATCTTCATTGCTTCATAAGCTGTAGGAAGAATATCTGAAGCTGAAACATCCTCATCTTTTTCAATATATGGAGTCAGGTCTTCGAGCATACCCTTAGATATATATTGATTTATTGAGATATCACTGATTCCCGGAGTAACATCGAGGAAATCAGGCTTAACTCCTGCAGCTATATCAGCACTGAACTTACCCTCCGGATCACTTGAATCAGTATAATCAATTACCTGAACCATATTCTCTGTCTGAGAGTTGTTATAATCAATTGCTGCCTGAGACAGGTTAGCACTTCCATAAATCGTAACAAGTGTAAGAACATTTTTTTTCTCATACTCTGAAGGATCAACCTTGTTGAATTTTTTTACTCCAGGAAGATAATCATATGTTGTAGGATCATATTCACTTACATAAAATGTGTTAATACCATCCATCCAGCATAAATGTATATATGAACCATTTATGCTTGAAGCATTAAAATCAGCAACCTTCGTAGTCTTATCACCATCGAAATTGTATCCATATAAAGCAGAGCCTGTCACAAAGAAGAAATCGTAGCCTCCATCACCCATGATAAGCTGAGCCTCCCAGGACAGTGAAGAGGTATCCATTTTATGTTTATCTGTAAGCTTACCTGTATTTACATCAACCTTTCTTGCAGATATTTCAGTGCTTTCATAATCCTCTGAATGTTCAATTGTTGCTACAACAACATCACCATTTGAATCAAGTCCTATACTCTCAATCATATCCTCAGAGTTACAGCTGGACTTTTCATTTAATGAGCTATCTGCCACTTTCAAGCTTTCCGCATACTTAAAGATAAAGTTTCCATCCTTATCTACAACAAAAGCCTCTGCTGATCCGCCCTCATCGTCCATAAAGCTTGTAGCATCACCAACTTCGCTTTCTCCGTTTTCATCATACTTACACATCTTGTAATTATCACCGGTATTGATAAGAGCATAAACCACTCCATCAGCTCCTACACCAAGCTTTTCTATATATTCAAATTCACCCTTAGTGCTTTCGTGAATTACCTCAGCGTTTCCGCCATCTGATGAAACCTTATAAATCCTGCTTACTGCGCCATCCATGTTTACACCATCAAATTCAGAATCAGCGTCTGTCGCTGTAGGAGCTTCAGTTTCAAGTGCAGATATGTAGATATTTCCATTTGATGCTACAAACTCTCTCTCTTCCCCTGTTATTCCAGAGATTTTAAATCCACCATCCTCTTGATAGATACTGTCGGAAACATTTTCTTTCGCTTCCTCAACCATACTCTCTTTATTATCGCTTCCGGATTTCTTGTCATCACCACATGCCATAAGACTAAGTGACATCGATACCGCGAGCGAGGCACATAAAACTTTCTTTAAAAATCTCATAAAAACACTCCCTTCATCTATAAACATTTGTAATAGTTTTTTGCAAAACCAAAATAATTTATCACATGCATCTAAGCTTGTCAAGTCATATATTTATAGGGTAAAATAGAAAAAGTAAGGGGGCAAAAATATGGCAGAAAGTTTTGATCTTTATGATGTTAACAGAAACAGAACCGGGAAAACCCTGGAAAGGGGCAATAAGGTTCCTGAAGGTTACTACAGACTTGTTGTACACGTATGCATCTTCGGAAGCGACGGAAGAATGCTGATCCAGAAGAGGCAACCATTTAAGAGTGGTTGGTCCGGTATGTGGGATATAACCGCAGGCGGTAGCGCCCTGGCAGGTGACACGAGCCAGCAGGCAGCATCACGTGAACTAAAGGAAGAGGTTGGAATTGATTATGATCTGACCGGTATACGTCCCGCTATGACCATATACTTCGACGGCGGCTTCAATGATATCTATACCATAAATATGGATGTAGATATCGACTCACTTGAGCTTCAGAAAACCGAGGTCGAAAAGGTTGCATGGGCTACCGAAGAAGAGATACTCGACATGCTTCACAAAAAGGAATTTGTACTATATAAAACTTCCTTCATTTCTCTTCTGTATTTCCTGAGAAATCATAATGGAGCATTCACACACAAGGATCCAACCAAAAACAAATAAACCGTGATTTTATCAATTACAAACGGAGGTAAAGGTATGAACAGTGCAAAAACAGAGGAAATGTTAAAGAAGCTTTCCGAGATAGGAATCATTCCTGTAGTCGTACTTGACGATGCAAAGGATGCTGCACCACTTGGAGATGCTCTCATAAAGGGAGGTCTTCCGGCTGCAGAGGTAACCTTCAGAACAGATGCTGCTGAAGAATCGATAAGGATTATGTCAGAAAAGTATCCTGAGCTGCTTGTAGGTGCCGGAACCGTTTTATCAGTTGAGCAGGTAGACAGAGCTGTAAATGCCGGTGCAAAATTCATCGTATCACCGGGCTTTGACGCAGACGTTGTTAAACACTGTATCGATATAGATATCCCGGTATGTCCGGGAATTATGACACCGACCGAGCTCATCCAGGCAGTAAACCTGGGACTCGATCATGTGAAGTTCTTCCCTGCAGAAAATGCAGGCGGACTTAAAACCATCAAGGCTATCGGAGCAGCATTTCCAAAGGTAAAGTTTATGCCAACCGGCGGAATAAATGCTGAAAATGTTGTTGACTACCTCAAATCTGACAAGATCTTCTGCTGTGGAGGAAGCTGGATGGTTAAAAAGGATATGATTGCCGCAGGCAGCTTTGACATAATTAAACAAAAGGTTGCAGAAGCCGCCGAGCTGGTTAAAAATACACTTGCATAGTTATGTACACCGCGTTAGAATGTGTGACAATTATGTGATGATATGTGTGCTAAGATTTCCACATATTAAGGGAGAGAAATTATGTTATTTGAGGAAATGATAACCCAAGAGAAAAAAGACGCTTTTATGGAAAAGCGAAAGATCAAAACAAAGTATGAGAAAGAATTTGTCGAATTCACCCAGAACTACATATACTCTGATGAATTTGATAACGATATCAAAAGACTCATAAACAAGGATTATTACTTTGATCTTCCAACATGCTTTTTGATCAGAAAGAGCCTTTCAAACAGAAGAAGAAAAGTTTTTAAGTTTAATGATAAGGAAAAGATAGTCCTTCAGTTCCTTAACTATCTTCTTATAAGAAAGTACAACAACATTTTTTCAGACAATCTTTATTCTGCAAGAATCGAAAACCGTACAAGGAATCTCTTTACCAAAATAAAGAATCTCGACCCTGAAAGAAAGCTTTATGCTGTTAAGTCAGACATCCACAGATACAGCGAGTCCATCGATCTAGATATTCTCGAAAAGCAGCTGTGGAAGTACTGCTCAGATGAACCTGAATTCATAGAATTCATTATGTGGCTCATGAGGAGAGGCAAATATTACTACAAGGACGAAGTTGTTGAAGCATACACCTCTGTAATGGGTGGAAATCCGACCTCAGCCTTCTTTTATAACCTTAACCTTCTTGAAGTTGATAAGGTCATGACCGAAAGAAGCATCCTCTACTGCCGCTATGCAGATGATATCTGTATCATGAATGAAACCAAAGAGGAAGCCGAGGAAAATATGAAGCTCCTCGTAAAAATGGTCGGAGATCTGCATCTTGAATTCAACGAGGATAAGTCCGCAATAGTTGTACCGGGCGAAGAACTCGATCTTCTCGGAATAAAGTTTGCAAATGGTTATGTCGATATAGCAGACAACACCTTCAGCAAGGTAACTAACAAGTTTAAGCACCGTGCAAACAGCCTGAACAGAGGAGTCAGAAAAGGACGTTATCCAAGAGAAAGAGCCGCTGAAATGATGGCAAGAATCATGGATGGTTATCTTTATGGATACAGATATGTTGATACCGAAGAAGAATCATACAGCTGGATAGAAAGAATATTCCCAACTATCACCACAGCAGACAGACTGCATATTATAGATAAGGTATCAGAGGACTGCATAAGATTTGTAGGTACAGGCCGTAAAACCAACGCCAAATACAGAATCACCTACGATGATATGAAACGTCTTGGCTTCAGACCTTTGGTTCACAGCTACTATCACCGTTTTGATGATGAAAGCGTTTTAAAACCTGCTGATCGATAAAGATTAGAATACAGATAAAGAACTACTTGCATTTTACAAAAAAGTTGATATAATACAGTTCCTAACGATGAGGGTGTATCTTTCAGATACGTCCGTACGAATATAATCCTGCATCCATTTTTATGGCTTTACGGACGGCCGGTTGTACGGAGTATATTAGGAACCGCGCGCGGGAGGCGCTTCCCTCATCGTTTTTATAAAAAATAACGATAAGGGTGTATCTTTTAGATACGTCCACATAAATATATTCCTATAGCCTTTACATAGCCTTGTGGACGGCTGGTTATATGGAGTATATTTGAACTCCCCCGGGATCAAAACCGATCCCTTATCGTTAAAAAAGCATATCGATTGATATGCTTTTTTATTTACTACTTGCATTTTATGAATAAGCTGATATAATACAGTATCTAATGATGAGGGTGTATCCTTTAGGATACGTCCGTATGAATATGTTCCTGCTACCATTTATGTGGCTTTGCGGACAGCCGGTTGTACGGAATATATTTGGCGCCCAGAGGCGGGAAACGCTTCCCTCGTCGTTTTAAATACAAATAATAACAAGGGTGTATCTTATACGATATGTCCACACGAATATATTCCTGTAGCCTTTACATGGCCTTGTGGGCGGCTGGTTATACGGAGTATATTGGAAACCCGATCGGGTCAGTACCTTCCCTTGTCGTTATTAAAAAAAGCATGTCTACTGGGACATGCTTTTTTTAATACACTTTCTTATTTTCCGGCAGTTTTCTTTCCTCTCGATTTCTCGATAACTATAACTACAACCGCAAGAGCGGACAACATAAATACTATCATAAACGGTATGATCATCGCTTCGTCTCCGGTCGAAGGAGTATTACCTGCACTACCATGTGGTGTCACATTGGAGTTTTCAGTTGATGGTTCTGCCGGCTTATCATCATCCGGATTATCACTCGGCGTAAGCTTTGGAATCTCAACCTTCTTAGTCTGCTTTTCAAATGCCGGATTCTTAAACTCAGCAGTATATGTTCTCTCTCCTGCTTCTGCCTCAGTAGCCTCTTTTGTTACTGCCGATGTACTTTCCACAGTTTCAGTTTCTTCATTCTCACATATAGGACAAAAATGTGAGGCTGTAACCTTACTATTATCATCACTCCAGCTATAGGCAGGAGCATCATATACATGCCGGTTATAATTCACGCACATATAGCTTGCAGCGATAATAGTCTTATCATTACATTTAATACTTACATCCTTACTTTCGATCAGCCATTTATCGCTTATCTTCATAGCGTACCACTCTTCTGCTGTGCCTTCAAAAACAACCGTCTTCTGATCGCTATATTTTTCAAACATATTCTCCGGAATCTCACCTATTTCCTTTTCTATTGTGAGTACTCCGTCATAAGTCAGATACCAGTGTGGATCTTTCTTATGTTCTTCTATAAAGTACGAATGTGTATCTATAT
This sequence comes from uncultured Lachnospiraceae bacterium, assembly GCA_902774725.1. Lineage (GTDB taxonomy): Bacteria > Bacillota > Clostridia > Lachnospirales > Lachnospiraceae > Eubacterium_Q. Next base: position 10,776 of record CACYJP010000004.1, on the reverse strand, counting down.
TCAGATGACCGTCATTTTCTGCAGCTTCCTGCTCCAGTACCGTAAATGCACCATCTCTGATAAAAGAATCATGAGAAACAAGTCTGCCATCATTATTCCATTTAATAAGAGGATTCGAATAACCTTCTTCTGTTCTTTCAGTAGTGGCACAAAATTCAGTTACTGCGATACGAACCTTTTTATCCTTCCAGTCGCCTTTCCATTTACCATCGACATAGATAACACTTCCATCTGTTGTCTCAAGCGCGTAAAAATCTGTATCATCTAAATAAACATTAATTCCAACCATTCTGGATAGCAAGCCCCGTCCGGTTTTTTTGCACGAATATTCCATCGCCTCCTTAAGATCCTCATAGGTGATTTCATAGACATATAATTCATCATCAAAAGGAAACATCTCATAAACATCAGAATAATTTATATCAAGGCTGCCGTCTTTTACAAACCACCCTCTTCTTACTGCACCAGTATTTACGATTCCGATATCCGCATTTACAGCCCTTTGCAAAATCGATGCCATCCAGTTTCCACAAGTCGTCGAATGATTACTACTTTCCGGAATAAAATCACTTTTACTTGCACTTTCTGTTATATAACCTATATTTGTTTTGAGAACTTCATCTACATCAGCAATAGCCGCATCTGATATATCAATTATATCCTTATCCAGTTCATCTACATTTTCCGGAAGATTGTAGAGCTTTTGTATATCCTTCGTAACTCTCTCATAACGTCTGTTTGCAGAATCAACATATATGGTATCATCACCGACCTTTTTAAACTCGAGATCTGCAGTTGTATATGCTGCCGCTGCGTTTGTAGGCTGAAGGTAAGGAAGCCCCCAATCTGTTACACCATTAGCATTCCTATGGGTATGTCCTCCCAAGACCAGATCAACCTTGCTTCCGGAACCTAAAGAGTCAGCACATATTTTAGCTTCCCCATGGAATAATACTACTGTCGCATCACACGCACCACTATCCTCAAGGTTACTGGCTAAGGCATTGAGCTCGTTATAATCCAGCTTGGTATCATAGCCCAGACCGGAATACTGAGAATACTTTTCAGAAGATGAATAATCATCTGCAAAGCCGATTATAGCAACCTTAACAGGTATCTCATTTCCATCAGCATCTGTTGCAACCTTATCAAGTATTATATAGTCCTCTCCCAGGGCAAGCTTTTCACCGTACCTGTACATATTGGAAACTGTGATCGGTACATCATTAACACCTGTATATCCACCAAAATCGTAGTCACGCATAGTTTTATCAGCATTAATTACCGTTTCAATTCCCCAGTCAAACTCATGGTTTCCGACACCTACCGCATCATAATCCATGTATTCATAGGCCGCTGCCATACACTGACCTTTTTGAAGATTAGATAAAACCGTTCCCTGATACACATCTCCTGTATCAACAAGAATAGCCTTATCCTTGCGATAAGCATCGCCGTAGCCACGCACATCCTTAATTTTATCTGAAATGAAGGCCATCCTGTACTGAGTACCATCCTCCTGAACCATCGCGATTGCGCCATGAACATCCGAGGTTTCAAATATTTTCAGCGTGTATATAGTGTCATCGTCCGCTTCAACCGGCCTGACACCCCCGAAGATACTCGCCCAAAAAAGAAGATATGCAAGTCCGAAACCTAACAGAACCCCTCTGTTTTTTTTGTTTTTAATAGACCTCTTCATAAAACTCACTCCATCTATCAACCAAACTACAGTTGTAATAACATTTTAATGCCTACTATAATTGTATGTCAATAAAAGAAGCCCATATAATATGATAATAAATGTTCGATGACACTTGAAAAATCAACATAACAATCCTATAATAGAAATGTTATAGTTCAGCTTAAGAACTACAAAAAAAATATTAAGGAATGGGGTAAAATAATATGGCAGTTTTTGGTTTTGGAAAACTTATTGGCAAACTTAAGGAACATCATCAGACGATTGTTTTCACAGAAGGAAACGATCCTCGTATCCTTGAAGCGTCATCAAGACTCCTTGCAAGCAACTTCCTGGAGCCAATCCTTCTCGGAAATGAAGATGAGATACATAAGGTTGCAGAGGAAAGCGGCTTCAACATCAGAGGAGCTAAAATAATAGATCCGGCTAAGTTTGAAGACTTTGATAAAATGGTTGATGAGTTTGTAGAACTTCGTAAGTCAAAGGGAGTAACAAGAGAGGATGCTATAAAGATTCTCGGACAGAATAACTATTTCGGAACTATGCTCGTAAAAATGGGCTATGGTGATTGTCTCCTTGGAGGAGCTACATATTCAACAGCTGATACAGTTAGACCTGCATTCCAGCTTGTAAAAACAAAGCCGGGCAACAACATCGTTACATCATGTTTCATTCTTGTTCGTCCAAGAGCAACAGGTGATAACGAAGTGATCGCGATGGGTGACTGCGCTATCACAATCGATCCATCAGAGGACGATCTTGTAGAAATCGCTACAGAGACAATTAAGTGTGCAAAGATCTTCGGCATGGAGCCAAAGGTTGCATTCCTCAGCTACTCAACAAAGGGCTCAGGTAAGGGTGAAAGCGTTGACAAGGTTCGTAACGCATGTGAGAAGACAAAGGCACTCCTTCCTGACATTCCTATCGATGGAGAGCTTCAGTTCGACGCTGCTGTTTCACCAAATGTAGCAGCAAAGAAGGCACCTGGTTCAGCAGTAGCAGGACATGCCAATACATTTATCTTCCCTGACATCAACGCCGGTAACATCGGTTACAAGCTTGCTCAGAGAATCGGTAACTTCGAAGCATTCGGTCCTATTCTTCTCGGACTTAATTCTCCTATCAATGATCTGTCACGTGGATGTACAGCTCAGGAGGTTTACTCAATGGCAATAATCACTGCAGCATTTGCCGCAGCACAGAAGGAAGAGAAAGCAAACAGTTGAGAACAAAAAATATACCAGTACTGACATATACGCTTATAGCGATAAATGTTATTATATTTTTAATCGAAACAGCATTCGGTGGATCAGATTCCAGCGAAGTTGCAATTAAGTTTGGTGCACAGACCACTCCTCTTGTTTTAGAACAGGGGGAGTGGTTTCGATTATTTACGGCCATGTTCCTGCACTTTGGATTCGAACATCTGTTCGGAAATATGGTCGCACTTTTTGCAATCGGCACATATGTAGAAGAATATTTCGGAAAGCTTAAGTTCGTTATCATCTACATCACATCCGGACTTGCAGGAAATCTCTTCACTCTGCTTATAGAAAAAAACACCGGCGCTAATACAGTAAGCGCAGGTGCTTCAGGTGCAGTCTTTGGAATTGTTTCATGTATCTTAATCTTCGCCCTTGACAGAAGGACAAGAGCTTACTTCCCTATAAACAGAGCAATCGTCGGTATCGCACTGATGTTTATTCCAGGAATACTTGATAAGAGCATTAACTTCTACGCTCATATAGGCGGATTCTTAATGGGACTTCTTTTGTCTTATACATTTTACTATTTTAAGAAAAACAAAAATCACATCTGATGTCTTACAACCTTGTACTCATCACCATCCTTGAAATAAGGACATTCTTTAAAATGATTTGATACAAGTCTGCTGTAATCATCCTCATCCATATTGATGTCGCAGATATACTCCTCAGTCTCATCATCATACATAAAATATGCACAATACTCACACGAATTTGCCGTCGCCATTTTTATCCTCTTTTCTGATTATTCCTATTACTACTGTCTACAAGCCCCACTACTTACTATCACTACTTACTGTCAATGCATACTATCACTGCTTACTTGACAGATAGCCTTCACGTCCTGCAATTATTGCATTCTTAAATGCCTGTGCCATAAGTGACTGGTTTCCCGCTGTTGCAAGAGCAGTGTTTGCCATTACTCCCGCACACCCCATTTCCATAGCCTCACAGGCCTGAGATGGTCTGCCTATTCCGGCGTCCACTATGATCGGAACATCCATCTCCTTAATCAGCGCCTGAATAAAATCGCGCGTTGCAAGTCCCTTATTTGAACCACTTGGTGAAGCAAGTGGCATAAGTCCTATCGCGCCTGCTTCAACGAGCTTTCGACAAAGTGAAAGCGATGGATAGATATAAGGCAAAACCTTAAAGCCTTCCTTTGCAAGAATATCTGTTGCCTTGATTGTTTCCTTATTGTCAGGAAGCAGATACTTTGAATCGTTCATTATCTCTATTTTAACCATGGTTCCGAGCCCTTTTTCTCTTGCTCTTCTTGCCATGCTTATTGCCTCATCAGCCGAAGTTGCGCCAAGCGTATTTGGCAGTACGACTATCCCCTCCGGGATATGATTAAGCACACTATCCTTATCCCCCAGTGTTTTTATCGCAACTGATATCATCTGAACTCCGGCTATATCAACCGCAGTATTGATCAGTTCCTGTGAATACCTTGCAGTTTTTCCTGATCCCAGAAAGAATCTGGAAGTAAACCTATAATCCCCTAAAATGAGTTCATCCTTCTCCATAAACTACACCCCTACAAATTATAAATCCCTTACAGATGACAGATAGTCAAGCAGTCCTTCATACTTAGCCTTACCAAACATATCCACCACCTCGCGTCCTGATTCGATAAATGTCATACTGCTTTCTTCTATAGCTTCTTCTTTTTCAATCGCTTCGTCTGATTTTATCGGAATATTCAAAAGCTTTGCCAGCTGCTTTATAGTTCCAACATTACCGTCTAATAGAGTTATATCCCCAAAAGCACTTTTTATCGCCTGCTTGAAATAATTAAAATGTGTACACCCGAGAACAACTGCTCCATACTTTGATTTATCAAGTACTCCCAGCTGTTCATCCAGATACTCCTCAACTTCTTTTCCGGAAAAAACACCACTCTCTGCAAACCTCACAAGGCCGGGCATCGGAAGCAGATCAACCACATGATTCTTATCAACCCTTTCAAGAAGAGTTTTAAGCTTATTCTCCCTTATCGTAACCGGTGTAGCCATAACCAACGCCCGCTTCCCATTTTGTTCAGATAACTGAACAGCCGGCTTAACCGCAGGCTCCATACCAATTATTGGGATGCTGTACATACTTCTAAGACGCTTAGCTGCTACCGATGTTGCCGTATTGCAGGCAATGACTATCGCATCCACACCATTTTCTATCAGATACTTCGCGATATCATCAACATACTCCGTTATCTGCTCCGGCGTTTTAAGTCCATACGGCACATGATCTATATCAGCATAAAATATATAGTCCACTCCGGAAAGCCTGTGAACTGCCTCATCAAGCACTGACAATCCGCCTATTCCGGAATCAAAGATGCCTATCTTCATTTATAGTTACTCCTTATCTCCTCCATCAGCTTCTCAGCCTCAAAATATCTCTTTACAATAAAAGCCCAGAAGTCATACCCCACTTGACTTCTGGACTTTTGGAGGAAAAATTATGATAAAACACTAAAATTCTTATTTAAAAACGATCTCTCGTTTAACTGTTCTTATTGTACCACACTCTTTATAGAAATACAACAAAAAATCTATAAAAATGCAATTTTTTTTATGCAAAATGTTTTATCTTATATATACCTTTCTACTCGACCCAGAACTCTCTACCTTGAGGTCTTTTATTCCGTAAATAAACTTGGACAAAGTAGCATATCCAAACTCTTTTGCATTGAATCTCGGGAATTCATCATGAATTTTTTGTCCCAGAAGTCCAAGCTCTATACCCTTAGTTCCGGCCTCTGCTACAGTATCAATAGTAAAGTGTTTAACCTTCCTCTTCATATCCTTATCAGTATGAAGAGCAACAAAAACAGTACTGTCCTTTTTCTTAACATCGAAAGCGGACGTTTCATCAATAAAGGTAGACAGAGAACTATATCCATAGTTTCTTACATCAAAGTCAGAATACTTCTTCTGAAGTCGGCTTCCTATCTCACCAAGACCGGTCTCTCTTCCCCTGTTATCATTCTCAGTGATTATCTCAATGATATCATTCTCGATAACCTTCTGGGATATAACATTTTCAGCCTTCTTCTTACGCTTTGTCTTTGAAGCAGACTTATCATCTCCCGCCTCATCCAGACTCTGATCAAGCAGAAGCTCAAGATCAGTAAATACTGTACATGCCGCTCTAAAGGAACGAGGTGTCTTATTCTCTCCCATTCCGATTACATGCATACCTGACTCGCGAAGTCGGCTTGCAAGTCTTGTGAAGTCTCCGTCACTGGAAACTATACAGAAGCCATCCACACTGTCTGTATAAAGTATATCCATCGCATCAATTATAAGTGTAGAATCAGTCGCATTCTTTCCGACTGTATTTCTGAACTGCTGTATAGGAGTTATTGAATTCTCCATCAGCTCCTTCTTCCACTTAGTAGCCTGCGAAGATGTCCAGTCTCCATATATTCTCTTATAGGTTACGACACCATACTTCGTCATCTCATCAAGTATGCTGCCTATATACTTAGACGATATATTGTCCGAATCTATAAGAACCGCATATCTTTTATCTTCCATGTCCCCATCCCTTCATACCTAAGCTAGCGAACCATTCACTATAAGATATCATTATTCAACGATATCATTCTCCAAGGATATCATTCATCATCATCTGCGAACAAAAGCGGAATCTCCTGAATAGAATCCTCTTTCTTCTTATGCTTTTCTCTGATCGAAGCAGTCTCCTCATACTCATTTATCTTGTTCGCATCACTCTCGCCGTTTCTGTCAGTTGGATAAGCGCCAATGTTCTTAAACTGTCTGTAAACATCGAGAGTTGTTTCCGAAAGAGACTTATGCATCTGATATCTGCGCATCTCCTCATTTTCTCCGATAAGTATTCCTCTTACCGCAGACTTATAAACTGCTCTTTTAGCCTCATCCTATCATTACAAAAAATATCATCAACGGAATCACTCAAAATCAAACCTGTAATCAAGTCCCAGAGCATCCCTTACAGTGATTATATCCTTCTGGACAGCCTCTCCTACCGGAACACCCTTGTCCTTTCTGAATAACCACATATCATACTCTTTTTCGCCGGCAGTATAGATTCTTTCCGCACCCGGAGCCTTCTTCGAAGCTCTCAGCTCACGGCATATGTCCCCGGCTATCTTCTTAAACTCTTCTCTTCCGACAAATGCATCAGGATCGACTACAAAGAAGAAATGTCCAAGCCCGTACATCTGAGGCTTACCATCCTCACTCACACCCGTGAGTGCCTTCATAAATCTTCCGCCCGAAAGAGCAGCCGACAGAATCTCTACCACTGCCGCATAGCCATAGCCCTTATAACCCGCCAGCTCTTCACCTATACCACCAAGTGGAGCAAGTGCCGCAGTTCCATCCACGAGAGCCTTCAGCACCTCTGCACTGTCTGTAAGCGCCTCACCATTTTCCGAAATAACTGTGCCGGCAGGCGTAGGCTTACCTTCTCTCGCATAATACTCAATTCGTCCTCTCTGCACTATTGAAGTAGCACAGTCAAGGCAGAAATCAAACTCCTCATCAGTAGGAAGTGAAAATGTAAGTGGATTTGTACCCATCATATTTTCCACTCCAAATGTAGGAGCTATCGAAGGTCTTGCATTGGTTCCGGTAACACCGACAAGTCCTTCCTTGCTCGCCATAGATGTCCAGTAGCCTGCTATTCCGTAATGAGTGGAATTCTTTATTGCACCACCGGCCATTCCATAGGTCTTAGCCTTTTCAATCAGCTTCTCCATCATTCTATAGCTTGCGACCATACCCATTCCATCATGAGCATCCATCACAACTGTAGTCGGAGTCTCCTTTATTATCTCTATCTCAGTAACAGGAAGCAGAGTTCCCTTTACTATCCTGTCTATATATATCGGTTTAAATCTGTTACATCCGTGACTCTCTATTCCTCTACGATCAGACTCAAGTAGAACATCAGCACAGATCTTCGCATCCTCCTCAGGAACCCCATACCCCTTAAAGGCATCGATCATAAAGCTGTTCATCACATCCCAGGGAACAAAAGGTCTGGTTTCTTTTATTTCACCCATAACCCCATCTCCATTCTTATCGTATAAGTGGGAACTGGAATTCCAGTCCCCACTATTCATAGATCTTTCATATATTCTCTCTAATCATCATTCTTTGTAAGTGCACCTGCTGAAGTATCTTCAACCATATCCTCACGAAGAAGAGTAATAAGATCATCGTCGTTAATGTTCTCATCAGCGATGATACGAGTTGCCTGTCTATCAACGCAACGCTCGAAATAGTTACGAACGAGACGAGCATTTGCGAAGTTATCCTTCTTCTGCTCAGACATACCTCTCAGATAGGTCTCTGCAACATCCGCAGCACTCTGTGTAAGGATATAATCATTTGACTTACACATGTACTTGAAGATCTCCATCAGCTCTCCACTGTTATAATCAGGGAAGTAGATGTACTTATTAAATCTTGACTTGAGACCAGGGTTTGACTCGATGAACTCTGTCATCTCATTTGTATATCCGGCAACGATTACGATGAAGTCATCACGATCGTCCTCCATACGCTTGAGGAGTGTATCGATTGCCTCCTGACCATAGTCTCCTGAATCCTTTTTATGTGTCAGTGTATATGCCTCATCGATAAAGAGGATACCACCGATTGCACGGTTAATTACATTGGTTGTCTTAAGAGCTGTACCACCGGCAAAGTGATCAACCAGTCCGGAACGGTCAACCTCGATAAACTGACCTTTACTAACAAGTCCAAGCTGCTTATATATCTTTGCAAGGAGACGAGCAATTGTTGTCTTACCTGTACCAGGGTTACCTGTAAATACAAGGTGGAAAGACATCTCAACTCTCTTATAGCCTCTCATCTCACGAAGCTTACGAACCTTGATGATGTTAATGAGGTGCATAACGTCCTCTTTAACTGAACCAAGTCCGATAAGTGCCTGCAGCTCATGAATAAGCTCATCCAGAGACTTCTCGATTTCCTCAGCCTCATCCTTACGACCTCTTCTACCGCCGACACGTCCTTCACCACGCTTGAAGACCTTACCTTCATCATCCTCTTCCTTTTTGAAGTTCAGGAATTCGGAAACGTCTGTAGCAGCCTTCTTCTGGATATTACGTCCTGAAATACCGATAGCCTTCTTAGAAACAAACTCACCGGTTTTCTCATCAAATGAAGTGATTGTCTCAAGATCAGGATTAGCAGTATTTGAAAAAGTTGCTGTGCGCAGATCCCCGATCTCTTTAGTTGCTTCCTTTACATCGTCATATGCAATAAAACCTTCACCGAGTTTTCTAAATGCATCAACAATAAACTTAGATCTTGCAACACTTGCTGCAGTCTTATTCATCTCCGTATCACGATCAGCATTGATAAAGTAAGAAAGTGACTTTGGAGCCTCAGTTAAGAATCTAGGATCTGCACACTTGGTCTCTACAAGTGCAAGAAATTTTTCCTCAGACAGGATCATTCGGAGATTGGTTTTGATATACTCCATCTGATCTGGGAAATTCGGATTTTCCGGTTCATAAAGATATCCAAGAAAAATCATCATGTCATATCTCAGGAGATCTTTGAGCTGCATTTTTGAATCACTTGGATAAATGTTAGGATTGTTCTGTATCTCATCAGCATACGAGATACACTCTGAAATCATACTTTGAATATTTTTTATTACCATTTTTTCCACCACGCCCGTACATTATATTTGTATGCAAACGGTGCAGAGCACTGCGCCGTAGCACTAGATTATTATATCACATAAGGTACACAAACTAAAGCATAAAAATTCGTTATTACTCATTGAATTTTATGTATCAAATCAATCCGTCGGTCTCTGATAAAATCTTCCCAGAATTCTTTCGGATTTGATAACATTTACAAATGCTTCCTTATCCTTTTCTTTTATCTTATTCACAACCTTGCCTGCTTCTGCGGCATTGACTACCGAATAGACCACATTTCTCTCACTATGCTCGTATGAACCTTCTCCGTCTATAACCGTAGCACTGTGATTGCTGATTTCATGTATCACATCGCAGACCGCTCTTGGCTTGTTTGTGATAATAAAAAGTGTAGCCTTCTGATACTTTCTATACATAATTCTGATGACTATAGTCGAAGCAAACTGGAATATGATTGAATAAAGTGCTTTGTCCCAGTCGAACATAAGTCCGGCAGCAGCAAGAATAAAACCATTTATTACAAGCGGAATATAAAAGGAATCAACCCCTCGCTTCTCCGACATATAAATCGCAATAAAATCCGTTCCTCCACTGGTCGAGTCTGCCAGAAGACAAAGACTTATTCCAAAGCCGTTTATCAGTCCTCCAAATATACTGATGAGCATTATATCCTCAGTCACAACGACTGAAGGAAGCATATCAGTAAGCACGCTCGTCAGAACTATTACCCAGCACGACAGCATCGTAAACTTTTTACCTATAAATCTAAAGCCTATATAAACCGGAATTGCATTTATCAAAAGGTTGATAAGAGTATAGGAAAGCTTGATCCCGAGGAATTTTCTCATGCTTTCCTGAATAAGAAGAGTAAGACCACTCGCACCACCGGGCAGCAGCCCGCCGGTGTGAACGAAAGAATTGATATTCATTGCCATAACAATTGAGGCAATGCTTACAACTATGAGTCTTATAAGAAGATTAAATACCTTACTTCTCTTCATACAAGTCTCCTTTCTATCCTTTAGCCAGAGTACCACGTTCATTATTTAATGGGCGTGGGTGAATGGCCTGCTCATTGATTTTGGATATACTGTTTAACTACATCCAAGGTG
>CACYJP010000003.1 GCA_902774725.1 uncultured Lachnospiraceae bacterium | reverse complement strand
GCACGCAAGGGCGTCCTTTATAAGAACAAAATGATACACCGTTCCGGTCTCCTCATCCTTGCCCATATAGTACTGCCCCTTCATCTTGACAACCTTACCAACATACTCCTCACCCTCTGCCATCATCTGATAAACAGTAGAATAAACCATGTTGCTGTCCATAACCGTTAGATCTACATCACAGGTGCTATCAGGCGGAGCCGTAGTTGTTCCCTCAGTCGTTGGCTCAGGCACCTCTGTAGTTGTTTCAGTCGTAGTCTCTTTTTCTGTCGTCGCCTCAGTAGTCTTTTCTGTCGTCGCCTCTGTTGTCTCAGCAGTCTTCTCCTCTTCAGATGCCACCTGCTGATCTATAACATTTTGAACATTATTCTGATTCTGAGCATTGCCCTTACTCTCATCCTTGGAGCATGCAACAAGTCCCAGCATCATAACTGAAACGACTGAAAGAGATAAAAGCTTTTTTATAATTCCATTATTTTTAAAACTAATCATTTTTATTCCTCTATAGATTTGCCACTTTATTGTTTTACACATCAATAACAGGTTTTACATATCTTTAGCTTATTTTTATAATAAATCTTCCTACAGCCCATGAGACTATAAAGAACACCAGATCAACCGCTACTATCGTAGCACCTACAGGCGTTGAATAAAGTATAGAAATAATCATTCCCGCAAATGCACATATTACAGAGAAGATCACCGATATGATCACGACACCCCTGAAGGTTCCGCTCAGTCTCATCGCAGCAAGAGCCGGAAATACAATAAGCGCAGATATCAGAAGACTACCTACCAGATTCATTCCCATAACAATAATAACCGCAATTATTACCGCTATCGCAAAATTATATACACCTGCCGGAACACCCGTAGCCCTGCAGAAGGTTTCATCAAATGTAACTGCAAATATCTTATTATATAAGAATACATAAAGTGCGATAACAACAACTGCCATCACGATACATATGATAACCTCAGTCTTATCCAGAGTAAGTATTGAAGTTGAACCAAAAAGTGTACTACAAACGTCACCCGATACATTTGCCGAGGTTGAGAAGACATTCATGAGCAGATATCCTATCGCCAGTGATGTTACTGACAGCATCGCTATCGCCGCATCGCCCTTAAATCTTGACTGTGTACTGTTTTTAAGAAGCAGCACAGCCACTAAAACAGTAACCGGCATAACAAGTATCGTATTGTTCGAAAGCTTCATTATAGTAGCTATACACATTGCTCCAAACGCTACGTGCGAAAGACCGTCACCAATAAACGAATATCTCTTTAACACAAGAGTCACGCCAAGCAGTGATGCACAAAGTGCTATAAGCACACCTACTATAAGTGCATATATAACGAAATCAAACTGAAGATAATATAGTATTTTATCCATTACTTATTACCTCCATTTGTTACATTTTTCTTATTATTTTCCTCATTATTTGATTCTTCTTCATCATCCTCAGATGCCTCAACTGTTGAGAAGAATTTATAAGCATCACTCTCGAGATAATCCTCTGTCTTTCCGAAGAATAGCTGCTTATGTCCGAGATGGAGTATATGACTGGAATATCTGACAGCCGTACTTATATCATGGGAAATCATAATAATGGTAACACCATCTTCATTCAGCTTTTTCACAACTGAGTAAAGCTCTTCAGTAACCTTCGGATCAAGACCACTTACAGGTTCGTCAAGAAGTATGAGCTTCGTTGTTGCACAAAGTGCTCTTGCAAGAAGAACTCTCTGCTGCTGACCACCCGAGAGATTTCTAAAGGTTTTCTTTCTAAGCTCCCATGCGTCCATCTTCTTCAGATTCTCTTCAGCAGACTTTTTCTCAGCCTTATTGTAAAAAGGTCTTAGTCCTGTTTTGGATAGATTGCCGGAAAGAACTATTTCCCATACACTCGCAGGAAAATCCTTCTGTATTTTATTCTGCTGTGACAGATAACCCATATCCTTTGGTCCTATCTCATCACTGTAAACTATTTCTCCCTTTACAGCCGGTATAAGCCGGAGAAGAGTCTTCATAAGAGTACTCTTTCCGGCACCGTTTTCCCCTACAATACAGAGATAATCCCCCTTTTCAACCGTGAAGTTAATATGCTTCGTAAGAGGAATTCCATCATATCCTGTTGTCAGATGTTTTGCTTCTATGTAACTCATAGTTTCTTTCCCTATTCTACCAATTTCCTTGGGCCACTAATTCCTTAGGCCTCTCAATCCATCGATCATTCTAAAAGCCTTACTTACTTCCAAGCGCCTGCTTCAGAGCGTCAAGGTTGCTACTCATCTTTCCGTAGTATGTAGCACCTGAATCAACATCGCTTTTTGTAACTGACTGAAGAGAGTCCATAACAAGTATCTCCTGATCACCTGTTTTTGAATTCTCCTTAACGGTTTTTGCTATCTTCTGATCACTGTTCTCTATAGTACAAATAGCCGGCAGCTTTAACTCATCAAGTTTTCCTGAAAGGAAAATAATAGTTTCAAAGCTCGCCTCTGTTTCTGCAGAACAACCAATAAAGGCAGCATAATAATTAATTCCGTAATCCTCAACCATATATCTGAATGGAAATCTGTCAGCAAAAAGAAGTGTATCTGTAGATGCATTTTCAACTGCCGTTTTATACTCTCCATCCAGCTCGCTGAGCTTCTTGTTATATGACTCAGCATTTGCCTTATAAGCAGCCGCATTGTCAGGATCGGCTTCTCCAAGCTTTTCAGCTATTACGCTTGTTATAGTCTGAGCATTCTTTAATGATAACCAGACATGCTCATCATACTCTATTTCACCCTCATCATGATGATGTCCTTCTGCTTCTTCATCATGGTGATGTTCGTCTTCCTCGTTTCCAACAGCGTCACCATCATGATTATCTATATCTTCAGTCAGTTCATCTGTTATAATTAGCTCATCTGTTAAAGTATCATCTGCTTCACCATCAGAATGAGTATCCTCTTCATGTTCGTCTTCCTCACCCTGCATACCCTCTACAAGCTCTTCCTCCTTAACGGAGTCACCAAGAACCTCCATCAGGTTGATAACCTTCATATTCTTATTGGTTGCTTCCTTAAGGGCATCATCAACCCACTTATCTGATTCTCCACCAACATATATAAATACATCACAGGTTGAGATCTTAGTTATATCCTCAGCAGTAGGCTGAAAGCTGTGAAGATCAGTACCCTTATCAAGAAGCATTGTAATTTCTACTTTATCTGCAGCAGACTTATCTGTCCCAAACTCACCCTGACCTACTATCTCTCTGGTCCAGTCATACTCAGGGAAAATTGTCGTTACTACATTCAGCTTCCCGTCTGCACTTTTCGAACTCTTTCCACCACAGGCAGTAAGTCCTGTTATCATTAAAGCAGCAAGCGCAATAGAAACTATTTTTTTACATTTTTTCATCATATAATATTATCCTTTTCCATCTTATGTTTTATTAACCTGATACCACATAGAAGAAAATCAATTATTCATTCTAACCTTGTACTCTACCGGTGATAAGGAAAATCTAATCATCGGCACAGTTTTTTTCAACTGATTAATGAAACCTAAGGCTCCATTACATATGGCAACAAATAATACTGCCATACCTACGATAGTAAGATTGTAAACACACTGTTCTATCGTCTCACAAATCGGGCAGTCATCACCTATACAGTCATGATGTCCGATCTCCTCTGCTAAAAACACAGCAGAAAGGAGAAATGTTACCAAAAGGATAACGCTAAATATTATTGCTATTATTTTTTTTCTATTTGCATTCTTTACAAATTCCATAAAAAACAGTCCTCTTAGGATTGATCATAAAGTCGTGATCCATTTCAATATGCTTAATTAATTCTTCAATTTCTCCACAATGCAGATGAATCAGCTTTCCGCACTTCTCACATTTACAGTGATAACATGAATGGTTACCGTCCATGTGATGTTCAGTATCTATAAATTCGTAACATGCCGAACTTGAAGAGTCGAGATTGTACTTGTTTACAAGCCCCTCTTCCACCATTTTGTCGAGCTGTCTGTATACTGTGGTAACTCCGATAGATCTGCCCTTTTCCTCAAAGTGCCTGCAGACGTCGTTTACAGTCACATGTTCACCCGACATACTCATCAGATAAGCCATAAGCTCTGCTCTCTGTTTTGTGTTGTATTTTGATTTTGTATTCATAGCATGAATCCTTTTATTATATGCAAATCAAAAAATGAAAACCATTTTCAAATTCAATTTGAAAACGATTTTCATTTTACTCTCGGATTATTCTTTTGTCAATAAGAAAGTCCATAGAATTTTTTCTCACAAAAACCCCGATGTCTTCCCTAGGGAAAACACCGGGGGTGATTTAACTTAGAGCCGGATTAATGTCTACTGCATATAACCGTCGCCTCCGAAGTAGTAATTTGTTCCGTCAATCCAGAGCCACTGATTAACCGGATACCAGCCTGCTGAGTCTGTGTACCACCAGCCTTTAGAATCCTGCATCCAGTGTCCGCCTGAATATTCTTCAACCCAGGCTCCGTCTGCCCCAAGCCAGCAACCATCACGATATTCGCTGTAGTCCATGTATCCTTCAGCTGTGAAGAAGTACCACTTTCCGTCTATCTTTATCCACTCATTCTTTGCATACCAGCCAGATTCGTCTTCAAACCACCATCCGTTTTCATTATTCTTCCACTGTCCCTTGGCTTTGTAGTTTGCTGAACCATCGGCATCGTACCACTGTCCATCTACCCATTCTGAGCTGTACTTTGAAGGATCATCTTTTTTGCTTGGATCATCCTTCTTATCAGAATCATCCTTCTTATCAGAATCATCCTTTGCTGCCTTGTTGACCGTAACGGTCACTTCCTTGGTTGCCTCTGCATATATATCAGTTTCCGCTGCCGTCACAGTGACAGTCGCGGTTCCTTCATTTACAATAGTCAATTCGCCGCTTGAAGCGTCTACGGTCACTGCGTCGCCGCTTGTAACCTCGTAACTCAGTTCTCCATCACCGCTGGTCGTGGCGCTTACGCTCTTGTCTGTGTCACCATAGGTGACGGTCACATCGTCAGCTGTAATAGTCTGTGTCTGCTTTCCGGTGATTAACACAATCACTGTCATCGCGTCGGAATCAAGATAACAATCATCCGACTCAACTATAACGTCCACTTTCACGAAAAAGCCTGCGTTATTACCTGACGTCAGTACACTACCGTTCAGTGTGCAGCCGTATGCTGCACCGTTGAACTTACAAGTGATATTTCCCTCTGCTCCGTTTAGTTTTACATTGTCCGCCAGGTCAACTGTTTCCCCGCCTTTTTCAACAGTTGCAATACCGCCGACTGTTGCGGGATTTACAGCCTTTTCAACGGTAACGGTCACGTCCACGTCGCTACTATCTTCATAATTTGTATCTGTTGATGTGAAGTCTGCCTTAAAAGTATGACTTCCCACACTTCCGACACCGGTGGTTTTGTCCGACCACGCCCATGTTCCCGGTGTATTGTTCTCCGGATTTTTACCATCAAGCGATACATCTGCAAGCGTCTGCCCATATTTTGCCGTCAGACCGACAGGGGCATCCGCTGTAGGATTCGCCTTAGCGATTTCATAATCCTGACTTGCAGTCGCTCCTCCAACCGTAATCTTTGCGGTATACTTTCCTGCGTCTACAGGTGCAGAATTGCTTTTCTCATACTCGGTGCCATCACGTCCGACATAAGTAATATCTGACTCCTTGACATTCAGACCGGTGGCTGTGTTAAAGTCATCCAGACCCTCCAGAGTCGCAGCCGCTTTGCCCGTTCCACCGTAGGTTTTCATCGTCGGTTCAACAAGAGTCAACACCTTTGAAAAAGCAGGATCAGAGCAGGTGCATGCCGAAGTGAGAGTATTGTCTTCTACTGTGCAGGTAATTCCATGGACATGCACGTCGCACGTCGCTGTCTTATCGTCTTCTGTGATTTCTGTCCCATTAGTGGCTGTAACGGTAATCGTCGCATCTCCCGAACCCACTGCTGTCACCACGCCATTATTCACAGTAACGACATCTGTATCGCTGCTGGACCAGACTACATTCTTGTCTACCGCATTGTCCGGCAAAACTGTGGCTGTAAGTGTCTCCGTATCGCCAACATACAAGATAGCGGATGACTTATCGAGGGATACGCTTGTAACGGCATCAGCCGATCCGGTAATCTGTACGTACAGCTTCGAGGATGATGAGCCGGAAACGGAAGACCAGCTGCTGCCGTCTTCGCTTTCCAAAACTATTGATCCGGTGATAGTTCCGTCGGTAGCTTCTGCGTCGCCACCCGAGATTCCCTTTTTGCCTGAACGTCCTGCAGCATAGGCGCCTTTGCCGGGGGTGCCACCGTTGCCGCCCTTTCCGCCACTGATGTCTGCCGCTCCGCCGTTTACCGTAATTGATCCATGGACACCTTTGCCACCGTTTCCTCCATTTCCGCCGTTTCCGCCGTCTCCGCCGCCCGCGCTATCGCTGTAGCCTCCATCGCCGCCGTTTCCTCCAATGCCTCCATTGCCGCCTATAACAGTAATAAAGCCGGAAGTAACAGTAACGTTGCCTTTTACACCACAGCCGCCATTGCCGCAGTTTCCACCGTTGCCGCCCTTGCCGCCGTTTCCGCCGCGAAACTTTGCACCACCTGAACCAGCGTCACCGCCATAACCTCCATCACCACCTTTAATGATGACTGTAGGACCATTTACAGTGATATTTCCGAAAAAGCCAGTACCGCCGTCACCGCCATCACTTCCATCACCACCGGCTTCGCCTGAACCGTATATCGCGTTTTCTCCATTTACACCATCGGAGCCATTGTAACCATTAACATTCAGCGTACCCTCACCTTCAACAGTCAGAGTATGACTGCTCGCATTGATGGTGCCGTTTACCGTCAGTGTCACTCCTGTGGGAATTGTCAGCGTGATGTCAGCTGTTACGTTGACGTCGCCGTCAATCGTACGATCTACATCACAGGTGATATTCCCGCTCCAGGTTTCTCCCGCCTGTGCCTTCACGCTGATTCCCGGCAGAAGTGCCAGCACCAGTGCAAGACTGAGCAGAATGCCTAAAAGTCTTTTCTTCTTCATGAGCCTTTTCTTCCTAAATCGTTATTTGCGGCTGTTATGGTTGCCGCAGAACCTTCCTTTCTCTTATGTTCCATCAATCGCATCCAGCATCTTCAGTGCCCTGACATTCTTTTCCACATCATGAACTCTGATCATCTTACATCCCGCCTGAGCTCCGAGAACAGAGGTAACAATTGTACCTTCTTCTCTTTCATCAGCCGGAAGATCAAGTGCATTTCCTATCATAGACTTACGTGATGTCGCAAGCAGCACAGGGTAGTCCAGCCTTTTCACGATGCCAGGCAGATACTTCATTGTAAGAAGATTTTCTCTCTGAGTTTTTGCAAAGCCTATTCCGGGATCAAGGATGATGTTTTCTTTCCTGATTCCGGCATCCAGAGCTATCTTCACGCTTTCCTCAAGTCCCCACACAACTCTGTCCGCAACTCTGTCTTCACCTACAACAGATAAGAGCTCTACAGCACTTCTGCTTGGGTTATCTCTGAGGAATAATTCCAGAGCTTCTCCGGTTCTCTCCTCAAGACTTCTTCCCAGGTGATCATTATGCATAAGGATAACAGGGACTCCTGCCTCTGCTGCAACCTCAGCCATAGAAGCCTTCTCTAAGCTAACCTCTGCTTCTCTGTATTTAAGTCCCCATATATCGTTTATTACATCCGCTCCGGCCTGGAGAGCACAAGCTGCAACCTCAGCCTTATAGGTGTCTATGGATACAGGGATATCAAAGCTGTCTTTAATCTGTCGAATAACCTCAGTTACTCTGTCGATTTCTTCCTGAACACTTATCTGGATATGACCCGGACGTGTGCTTTCTCCACCAACGTCAATGATATCTGCACCACTATCGATCATCTCCTCTGTGTGCTTCAGAATAGCATCCTTCTCTGTATATTTCCCACCGTCTGAAAACGAATCCGGTGTAATATTCAAGATTCCCATCACGTAAACGTGATGGGAACCAAAATCAAAATCTTTGTTTCCGATTTTCATATACTTAAAACTTCACTTTCTTTATTACAGGATAAGTCCCCTTTTTATCTATCCTTTATATATCAGAATCTAGATATCCTCTTCAGTTTTAGCACTTGTTTGAGGATTCGGGATATTCTTATATCTGATGATCTTCATGCTGGCATTCTTTATAAACTCTTCATTACGAAGTCTGACTGAAGCCACCTGCTTGTAGAGTGGTCTGCCCTTATTAACCTTGTCCATCAGCTTATTAAAGTATTCCTGATCTCCAAGCTTTTCTTCAACAGGGAAGATCTCTGCGACAATCTTAGAATTCTCATCATAGACAAGAACCTCCTGAACTCCATCATCTCTACCGAAGTCCATCTCAAGCTCTTCAGGCGAGATATTCTCACCATTACTGAGAATGATAAGATTCTTCTTACGTCCTGTAAGGAAAATGAAGTTATCTTCATCAACATATCCAAGGTCACCGGTGTGATACCATCCATCCTTAAGAGCTTCAGCTGTAGCCTCAGGGTTGTTATAGTATCCCTTCATTACGAGATCACCCTTAAATGCAACCTCACCCTCTTCAGTAGTCTTAACCTCAATTCCCGGTACAAGCTGTCCAACACTTCCAGGCTTATTGAAAAGCGGTCTGTTAACAGATGTACAAGGTGAACACTCAGTTGCACCGTATCCATTAAGAATCTCTATTCCCCATGTATGGAACTCCTTTACATACATAGGATCAAGTGCAGCACCACCACAAATGATATACTCAAGGTTACCACCAAAAGCCTTACGGATAGAACCATAAGTCTTCTTTCTTACATCGATACCTGCTTTAAGGAGTGCATTTGTAGTCTTCATAAGACCCTTAAACGCAACAGTCTTACCCTTCTTCTCAACCTCTGACCAAACCTGCTTATGGAAGTACTCAACAAAGAGTGGTACCAGGAACATAGTCTGTGGTCCAAAGTCTACCATATTCTTCTTAACATGCTTGAGACTCTTGTTGATATAGATAGGGAATCCATAGTTTACAACCATAAGAATTCCAACTATGAGTCCAAATGCATGGTGGAAAGGAAGCACTGCGAGCACTCCTCCCCTTGGCTCAAAGAGCTGGCTTGTGTGCGTTATCTCAAAAGCTAAATTTCTGTTTGTAAGCTCAACACCCTTGCTAACTCCGGATGTTCCTGATGTAAACAGAATTGTAGCTGTCTTATCAGGCTCTATTTCATACTTTATAAACTCATCATTTCCGGCCTTCAGAAGCTTTCTACCTTCAGAAAGCATTTCCTCAAAATTCTTCAGGTTGTAAGCCTTCTTACCAACCTTCTTGTTCACCTTATCGAAGTATGTTTCTGATACAAATACTGTTTCAACATCTCCTGTAGCTGCAAGATTCTTCATCTCCTCTTCCGGAAGAGCTTTATCTATGGCAACTGCAACATTTCCACCATTTACCAGCGCAAAGTAAACAACCAGCCACTCATAAGAATTCTCTCCGATGAGACCAACATGCTTATTCTTAAGCTTTTTGTTATATATCCAGGTTCCCATTGCATTTACATCATCAAGAAGATCCTTGTAGGACTTCTTCATCTCGCCTGTCTCACATGGATATACAAATGCAGTTAAATTAGGCTCAAGTGCTGCCTTCTTAAGAAGCATATCCTTCAGGTCATTCATCTGGGGAACATCGTAATATGGGTATGGCTTATTTTTCATTTTTAAAGTAACTCCTTATTTTGTAATATCTTATAATGCTTATTATGCAGATGTTTTATCAAGCAAAGCTCTGATTTTGGCAATTACTTCCTTATCCTTAACCTTGCCAACAACATCAGAATCCTTGATTCTTCCAACTACATTACTATCTTTGATTTTTCCGACAACATCTGACTCTTTGATCTTGTCGACTGCGCTATTATCAACCAGATACTCTTTATAAGGAGTAAATGTTATAATTCCGATTGCTACTGCTGCAGTTCCTATTACTATCTTTGCGATAGCCTTTCTGATTCTCTTTCTTCTCTTTTTGATAAGCTTCTTTTTCTTCTTCTCTTTAAACTTCTCAAACTCCTCCTGAAGCTCTTCAGGCGCTTTTTCTACGATCTCACATTTTTTGTTCTTAAGCAGCTTTCTTATTCCCTTAAATACAAGGAATGCACCTGCTGCTGTAATGACTCCGGAAACAATCTTATCAGAATTGTCTCTGACTTTTTTTATAATTACAACCTTTCCTATTTTTGTCATGCTGCACCTCCCAAATCTTTTTTATGTAACATACATAACATTCTACTATTTATACAACTTTTTTTCAAGCTGACCGAAAGCATATCACATATTTCACTTTCGCAAAACAGCTATATCTCATTCTCCCATCCATCAAGAAATTCCTTAAGCTTTCCACGTTCCTTCTCAATGATTCTTTTATCCTGAGAATTGAGTGCCAGCTCAAACTTTCTTATCTCATTTTCAAGAACGTCTCTGTCAACTCCAAGCGCTTCCTCATAAAGCCTCTCTGCTCGAAGCAGTATAAGCTTGTTCTCCTCCTGCTCTCTTGGCGGAATCTTGAGATATGCAAGCTCCTTGAATCTAGCCTCGATTTCAGCGTCAGTCATCTCTGTCTGCTGTCCCTTGATTATCTGACGGTACTTCTTATCTGTCGAGATAACTCTCACCTCAACCTCAAGGATAGAATTGATATCGTAGGTATAGGTTATATCAACTGACTGCTCTCCGGCCTTACCCTTCGGAACCTCAACCTCAAAGGATCCAAGCTCCAGGTTATTCTTTGCCATTCGGCTTTCACCCTGAAGGACACTTACAGTTATTTTGCTCTGATTATCATGTATAGTATAGAATCTCTCAGTCCTGCTGGCAGGAATGATCGTATTTCTTTCAATGATAGGACAATAATGTCCATTCTCCTTCACACCATTTCCAAGGTCTACCGTTATCTCAGTTCCCAGAGTGAAAGGACAGACATCAGTCAGAACGACCTCCTTGATCGACTCTTTTCTTTCCTTCATAGCGGCCTGAATAGCCGCACCGAGAGCTATTGCCTCATCAGGGTTGATGCTTGTATCCGGAAATGTATGGAACAGCTTGCTTACAAAACTCCTTACTCCTGTCAGCTTGGTTCCACCTCCGACAAGAACTATCTTGTCGATATCAGAAAGCTTGAGCTTTGCATCTGAAAGTGCTCTCTTAACCGGAACTCTTATTCTTTCGTAAAGCTCCTCACACTCCTTATCATAATCCTGATAAGTGAGCTCCATCTCTCTTATCTCTTCACCTATTTTGCACTTCATCACTGAGGATCCACTGTCCGAAAGATCCATCTTGCACTGCTCTGCAGCCTTGTGAATAAACGCTCTCTCCTTCGGTTCCAGAGACTCTTTATCTATATCCTTATTCCTCTTATAGAATATATCCTCAATAACTCCGGTAAAGTCTTCACCTCCGAGATAATTATCTCCGGCAACAGCCCTTACCACAAGGATCGGAGGAAAATAATCAAGTATGGAAACATCGAGTGTTCCACCACCGAGATCGAAAACCAGATTCTTCGCAGGCTTGTTGTCATTATAAAGACCGTAAGCTATAGCTGCTGCCGTAGGCTCACTTATAATTCTCTCAACCTTGAGACCTGCCAGTTCACCCGCTCTCTTAGTTGCTTTTCTTCTCATATCATTAAAGTATGCAGGTACCGAAATAACAGCCTCCTCAACAGGCTCTCCAAGATAAACCTCTGCATCCTCCTTGAGACTTCTCAGCACTATCGAAGACAGCTCCTCTGCGGTAAACTCCTTCTTTCCCAGTGTATACTTTTTATCACTACCCATGTCACGCTTAAATACAGCTGCACTGCTTCCGGGATAAAGTCGCATCCTTTCACGAGCCGTTTTTCCAACGTATACATTTTCCTCCTCATCGATGCTGACTACTGATGGTGTCAGCTTCTCTCCGAGTCTGTTAGGTATGATCACGGGACCGTCTTCTGTATAGTATGCTACCAGGCTGTTGGTAGTCCCTAAATCAATTCCTATAATCATTTACTAATCCTCCAAAAAACTCTCTATGCTTTTCTATTCCAGCAAAAATATTATTCAACATTTCCGGCAAGTGCCCTAAGAGCCATATATACCTCAACATCGTTGTTGGATATCTTTCTTGCCTGTTTAAAAAGCTCTATTGCTTTCGGAATATCTCCGGAAAGCTCAGCCATTCTGGCCTGCGCAAGTATTTTATCATAACACCGGCTATAGTTGCAAAAATCACATGGCGACATCTTGAAAGCCTTCTCTACATACTTAAATGCTTCCTCACGTCTTCCCGCAAAAAACATAAGCATTCCGAGATCACTTATTCTAAGAGGAGCCGCTCCCGGATATCTGACATAATTCTCGACCTCACCAAATGCTCTTCTGTAGCATTCGAAGGCTCTCTGGGCTATTTCAGCAGCAGCATCCTTCAGGCCAAATGCATAACAGGCTCCTGCAAAGTATCTATACATCTCTCCGAATTCTCTCAGCTTATTCACATCATCGGTAAGCTCTTCAGGTTTTTCAAGCTTCAGGGTTCCGGGCTTCTTTCCGATTCCAAAAAGCTTTCCCTTCAGATCTACCATAGATGGAATCGTTGAAGGATTACCCTTAGGCATAGAATACCTGATCACTTTTTCGAAGTAGGTTATTGCAAGCTTATAGTTTCTTTCATCGTTTAGGTAAAAGTCTGCAAGAGCTCTGAAAAGATCCGCATTGACCTTTCTTACATTTCCCTTTGAAATCATATCCAGTGATTTATCCAGATACAGATTCTTTTTTAGGAATTTGTTTATCTCATCAATTCTGGTCTCAGCTGCCGCCTCATCCCCGGATAGATGAGCTATTCCAACTCGTCTGATAAGATTCTTTACGATGCTGGAGTCATACCACTTATTCTGAGTCTCTTTACGCTGCTTGGTATAATAATCATGAAGCTCTATATATATCTTATCCGCATTCAGATACTCTCTGTTCTTTGTGTAAAGTCTTGCCAAAGTCTGCTTTCTGCTTATCGTGCTATCAAATATCTCCATGCACTTTTGCATATATTCTATTGCAGCCTGATAATTCTCCAGACTTTCCTGACAACGCGCAGCATTCAGATACGGAGTAGGTGTCTCTCCCTTTTCCATAACCTTAATCGACTTATCAAAGCATTTGATGGCATTTATGTAATCACGCTTTTTCACATAGTAAAGACCCAGTGCGTTATGTGCATAGGTATTATCTGACTTAAACTCTATGGCCTTTTCAGCATCCTCTCTTGCCTTTTCCAGTTCATATCCATCCAGATAAACAAGAGCTCTTTCGATTCTGTAATAATCATCATCGATTATTTCCAGCTGCTTGCTTCCGTAAAATACTGCCTCCTTATAATCCTCAGGTCTCTCCTCCTCAGAATACTTCTGCTGATATATATTCATGAGTTTGTTGTTTGCCACCCTATGCTTTGGATTTTTCTCCAGACACTTTTTATACATCTGAATAGCTTTATCGTTTTTCTCTTTTCGCCTCAGATATTCTCCATATTCATAATATATCTGGCTGTCCTCAGGATAGTAACCAAGCATCTCATCATATACGTGATCAGCTTCATTTCCTCTGAATTCTTCTAGGTCTGTCTTTATCCATAAAAGACGGAGGTTCTTCGGTTCTTCCTTAAAGCCCTTACTCAGATACTTATCTACCTCATAGAGATACTTTCTTTCGCCATTTTCCTCTCTGGTATTTATCAGGAAGGATGCAACGTCAGCATAAAAATCAGCTAGATCCTCAACGTCTGACTCCTTGTTCTCTATTCTCTGCTCTATATCACTGAAAAGCTTTCTTGTCTCGGCCCAGTTACCTTCATTATCAAGAAGCTTTGCTTCGTATATCCTTAGTCTGTCGCTTTCGACACCTGCTTCCTTTGCACGCTCAAGTACAGACTTTACATCCTCTATCTGGTTATAGATATAGAAGACCTTTGCAGCCAGAACATAAGCATTTGCATACTGTGGAAAATCTCTGGTGATATTATAATAATCATCTATTACAAGCTGTGCATTTCTAAGCTCATGAGCAGTTTCCTGTCTATGGATAAATGCAGGAACGCAGTGATCCACACTTTCGATCATCTCATCCCACACTCTCATGGCATCTTCGTATCTCTTCATCTTTCCGAGCATTTTTCCATAGCTCTCCTGATAGAAAAGAAGTTCATTTGCTTCGCCCTTAATTTCCTTCGCAGCTTCAATTGACTTCAGATAAAACTTTTCCGAATCCTCGTATATGCCAAGCTCATCCAGACATGATGCGTACATATAATAACAAAAGGCTTTTCTGTTTACCCTGTCTCTGTCCTTTTTGCTAAGCTCTTCTCCCGCCTTATCCTTTGCTACCATTTCATCGAGCATATCAACCCATTTAGCCAGATAAGGAAGTGCCTCTTCATACATTTTCTTTATATGATAGCACCTGCCATACAGATTGTTATAACCGTAAAAGCTCTCATCATCCGGTTCAGTCTGCTCAAGTATTCTCAAAACGTTTTCAATATCCTCAACCCTGAAGTATGCCCACGCAAGATCAACTTTTTCCTTAGCCGAAAGCTCTCCGTCCTTAAGCTTTTCCTCGTATCTTATAACAGTTCTTCTGTTTATCTCCCTCATCAGCCATACAGCTTCGTAGGTTCTTGAATTTTTATCAAGAATACTTATTACTGTATCATTTGAATCCTCAAAACGCTCTTCTATCATTTCCTTCGTTGCCTTCGCAAGAAGGATAGCAGTGTTGTTCGGCAGCTCCTTAATTATATTCTCTATATACTTTTCAGACTCCTCGATGATTTTTTTCTTTTCATCATCTGTTGTCCCTTCCGGTCTTAAAGCTATATCCATAAGAAGCTGATATGCGGCCATTCCGCAGGTATAGTTCTTCTCTTCAAAATGATGTTCAAGAACCACCAGCTTTTCAAGCTCTCTAGCCTCATCATATCTTTCCAGATAAGTGAGAAGATTGATTTTTGCAGCTATCTGAATCGGGTGAAAATAAGGAAAGCTATCCAGGTATTCAAGAACACAAGTGAAAACATCTATTTCCTTTTGTTTATTTTTCTTTGCCTCTTCGACCGCTCTCTTTTTGGTCTTCTCAGCTTCCTCCTCAGACATGCCATCTTCTACAGAATTCTTTCCATCCTCAAGCTCATACATTCTGATATTATTGTTATAAGCCTGAACAAAGCCCAGATATCTCAGATAAGAATCAACCTCTGACTCATACTTCTCAGGATCAAACACACCCGGTTTACCCTCGATTTTTATATCAGGAAGCTTAATTCCGTGTCTCTCCTCAAAGCCTGCTTTTTCCTCTATGCAAGAGAAGTCCACGAAGCTTTCATTTTCTATGTGGAATATAACAAATGAAATAAAGTCCGGAGGGAACACCTCCTGAAGTGCCTGCCTGTCCTGAACTATGTTAAATGTTTTGTCCAGAAGCTGCCATACCTCATACGGAAGCATAAAGTGTCCCATTATATATACAAGCAATGCCTCTCTTACAGCATCACACGTATCAAGCTCGATACATATCGGGTCCTTTACCCAATCCTCCCACAGACTGATATCGCCTCTCTTAAATATATCCTCGTAGATATCCTTCACCTTATCTATATGAAGATCTACCTCTGTTTTTTCTTCGGGTTCGTCAGATGTCTCTTCTCCGCCTTCCAAAGCATCATCCTCTCTGGCATAGTTTATTGCCATTTCAAATGCTTCTCTAAGTAGCATAAAGCCTTCTGCGTCATCCTCAGGATTTACAGTTACTACCTTGCTTCGATATGCATTTACTATTTCATTTTCATCCTTTGTAGGTTCTATCTCCAGAACCTTCCACATATCAACTGTGTTCATGCAACCCTCTTTCTGACATATAATTAACTATTTCATCAAAAATACGCTGACAGTTATTCCTGTCGTCAAATGCATAGAAGTCATCCGCGCGCATTTTATAAAGCTCCTTCATCTGACAGCCGTTTTTCATATAGTCTATAAGCAGACCAACCAGCTCGTCCCTTTTTCTTACGATTTCCCCGAATGCCATCGTGTCATAGTGGAAGCTGCCCTCTTCATAATGTGCCTCCAGCTCCTCAGGATGATAGTAAACAAGTGGTTTTCTCATATAGGCAAAATCAAACTGGATACCACTATAGTCTGTGACCATAAGGCTCGATTCACAGAACATTTTTTCGTAGCTCATATCACCCACTGCCGGAATGATATCCACGTAATCATTTTTATCAAAGTCCTTTACCTGCGGACTCACTATCGGATGAAGCACATAGGCTATCCTGTAGCCGTAATTTTCTGCGGCCTCAATCAGACGCTTATCATTTATAAGGCCGTTATAAACCTTGAAGTACGGAGTCTCCTTGAAAAGCGGATTGTAGTCTCTCTCAACGCCCTCATTTTTTGTTACAAGCTTTGCCGACTGCATTCTCCAGGTCGGCGAAATCATTATCTGTTTTTTATCTCTATTCTCAAGTCCGTCATATCTGGGTACTCCGGTTAGTTTAAGTGCGTCGTAGCCTACATAATCATAAACCGGATGAGACAGGTTCTCTATCTCATACTTGGATGCACAGAAGTAAAGCCTTGTGTTATCACGAAGTCTCTGCTGCGCAAGCGCGATCTTCTGTACAGAAAGTCCATGCTGCACGCATACTGTATGAAAATCAACTATGCCTCTTATATATCTGGAATTTTCCAGATAATAATCATTAAATGCAAACACGGTCGAGTTGCTGACCACCATCACATCTGCATTCAGAAAAACAAGTCGATGAAGGAAGCTTCCTCTCTTAAGAGGCTTATACCCCTCCTTCTTAAGTCTTTCGTAGTCTGTAGCATTTTCATCAACCAGATAATAAAGCTTATCCGGATAATACCTTCTGTTTGTATCACCCTTTCTGCTTTCATCTTTTATTGCGTCAGACGCATATTTATAAAGGTATTCCGCGGAATCTCCACCCTTATATATCTTATCGAAAAACATCCATATATTCTTATGCTTAAAGTATGGCGACGTAATAACCCATGCCATTCTGAGAAACAGAAATCTCAGTCTGTGCATCTGGAATGAAAAGAGAAGCTCGAACCCAAGCCTTAGCTCAAGACCTGCCATCCTGGAATAGTTATATCGCTTTATAATAATGCCCTTGGCAATATAATTATTCTTTTCATTTATATAGATATCTGACGTTGCTATATACCTTCCGAAATGCCAGTAGGTTGCTGTCGGATAGAGTGACAGTCTGCTGGTATGAGACTTATACTCAAAGTCCACCTCATAGCTTTTCCCATCAAACTCTATGAAGAATCTCAGTTCAAGACATTTTTTTCCTGAAAAGCATTCATCCAGCGGAATT
Organism: uncultured Lachnospiraceae bacterium; assembly: GCA_902774725.1. GTDB lineage: Bacteria > Bacillota > Clostridia > Lachnospirales > Lachnospiraceae > Eubacterium_Q. The sequence continues at coordinate 19,110 of CACYJP010000003.1, read as the reverse complement.
GAAACATGGAAGGGATATCTCTTATATGCCGAAATCCCAAAATATTTTGTAAGACTATATCTCTCACAAAAGCTTACGTCAAAACGCCTGCCGTCTGCCTCAAAATAATATCCGACCTTTTCCTTATCGTATATATCCGGAAAAGAACCATCTATCTCGAGACTTCCATTATGGTAGTCCATGAACTGTATGTTACACATAATTCGGTCAGAGCTGAAAATCGGAATGTCATCTGTATATATCTTAAGCACAGACCTGTCAGGATCATCCTCTGATATACCATCTCTAAAGCTAAGTGTTGCATCCGAACCATACTTAAATCTGAGAAGCATTCTTGAAAACTGATACTGATTCTTATAAAACGGAAAATCGTGAGTTTCCATTATTATATCGTCATCTATATATTTCAGAGCCTCTGCAATTTTTACTTTAAAAGCCTCAGCCTGACTCTCGGAAAGAACATGCCTGTTATTATTATTCTGATTAGCATCAAGCCTGCAGGTTATATAATACATCGCGTAATACTGAATCAGAAAACTGAGTCTGTTATCTGCCTTATTTTCTGATAGCTCTCTAAGTCTCGGAATAAGAAATCTGTCAAAGGCAGGTATGTACCACTCCGGATCATATATACCCGTGAACTCCCTAAAGTTTCCATCTCCCGGATCACCCTGCTCGTATTCTATATCCTGACATATCATAAAAGGATACTCTTCTATAAGTCTCAGAAGATAATCAGCCTCATAATCAAACTTAAGTCCCTCATCCATTCTGACTGAGGAGCTTCCGGCAAGTGATACATTAATCATTACACCTGTCATCCTGTTAGGGAACTGAAACAGCTTTTTGGGTGTAACAAGAACAGCTGATGGATTTCTATCAAGAATATCCGCCAGCTGCTCTGCAGCATCGATTAAATACTTATCGCCCTTTCTCCCGCCCTTAAATGTATCATCAGGAGAAACTATAAATAAGTACCCATTTTTTTTACACTCGATATAGCTGTTAAACTCTTTGATAAAAGCGTTTCTATCCTTCTTAACAATTATATCGTATCTTTTATCAGACATTTACCAATTTCCTTCAGCCTGGATAATTTTATATCTCAGCTATTGCTTCCATCTCTATAAGAACATCCTTTGGAAGACGAGCAACCTCTACGCAGCTTCTTGCAGGGAAGTCCTTTGTAAAATACTTAGCATAGATCTCATTTACCTTTGCAAAATCATCCATGTTCTTGATGAATACAACTGTTTTAACAACCTTATCCATTGATGTTCCTGACGCCTCGAGAAGAGCCTTTACATTCATAAGTGCTCTCTCAGCCTGAACCTCGATTCCGCCCTCTACCAGAGTGTTTGTTGCAGGGTCAATAGGTATCATTCCGGATGTAAACAGAAGGTTTCCAACCTTTACTGCCTGTGAATAAGGTCCTATTGCTGCAGGTGCCTTCTCTGTTGCTATTATCTCTTTCATTTTCTTTCCTCCTAAATATATATAAATTATATTTCTCTGCTGATTATTTAAGCTCTACACCGTCTCTACTGATTATTTAAGCTCAATGCTGTCACTGTTAATTACAATTTTATCATTTTTAAGGAGACGTCCAACCGCCCTCTTAAATGCATTTTTGCTGATTCCAAATTCCTTCTTGATAAGTGCCGCATCGGCCTTATCATTAAACGGAAGCCTTCCTCCGTAGCTCTTTATTATATCAAGGACCATTTCCGCATCCTTTTCCATCTGCTGCGGTATCTCGTCTCTCATCGCAAGATCTATCTTGCCATCTTCCCTGACCTTAACTATTCGGCATGTCACCTCATCTCCAACATAGAGATTCTCAAAGATCTCACTGGCATGTATAAGTCCCGATGCCACGTACTCTTCTTTATCGTTTGTATAATCCCCTTCATCGCCGACTGAAGCAACCGGCGGTTTAATTGCTACAAAAGCACCGAAGTCTTTTTTAACATTATAAACTACACCCTTTACATGATCTCCCTTTTTGAAAAGCTGAGTCACCTCATCTCCGATTTTCAGCGCATCGGCTATCTTCATAGATGCAGCAAGTCTATTCGTTTTGTCTATATAAAGACGTACCGGATAGAATTTCTCCTGTACAACCTTTACCGTCTGCTCCTTGAACGGAAGGAAAAGATCACGGCTGAGTCCCCAGTCAAGAAATGCACCGATATCACTTACTGATTTAACCTTCAGTCTCTTTATCTCTCCAAGCTGTATATACGGAGTAATGGTTGTTGCAATAACTCTGTCCTCTGAATCCCTGTAAAGGAATACCTCTATGTTATCTCCTATTTCAAGTCCCTCAGGTATCTGCCTTGTAGGAAGGAGAACATCCTCTACCTCCGGATTGCCCTCAAGGCCTTTTCCATCAGTAAGATATGCACCAACATCCTTTATCCTGTCTATTCTAAGAATATTCCAAGTTCCAAGCTTCATATAAAACTCCAAATTAATTATTATTTATCCTCACTTCGTTCGGATCCCTGGAACCCTCGGCACCTTGTGCCGTATCCCAGAGCTATTAGCTATTATACAGCTTTTATACAGTCTTTGTAAAACTCAACTTTTATTTGGTGGACTTCTTGAGTCAGGTACTTTTTGATGATAAAATATGAACTAGTGGAGGTATCAACCTTGAAAAGTGTATTTGAAGAGATTCCTTATCTCGAGGGACAAAATATTATCATTAAAAAAGTAGAGAAAAAAGACGCTCCGGAGCTTGACCGGTTACGTAAGAATGAATACGTAAACAAACGAGTACCAACTTTTTTATTTGAAAAAAGATACGATGATATAAACTATGTAATCGATCACCTGTATGATGAATGTCTCGAGGAGTCTGTCATACTTGGAGTTTATCGTAAGTCTGATAAGGCATTTTGCGGGCTATGTGAGTTCTATGGTTTTAATGATGAGCTGCAAAAGATCAGCGTAGGCTGCAGGCTGCTTGAGGAAAAGTGCGGAAAAGGATTCGGAACAGAAACAGCCAGGCTAATGGTAGATCACCTGACAAATAATACAGATATCAAAATAATTACCGCAAGTATTCTGGCTGATAATATCCCATCACAAAGAGCAGTCGAAAAGGCCGGTTTCAAGCTTGTAAATGCTTCTTCAGAAGAAGACTTCGGTTTTGGCGAGCCATCAATAGTAACTAAATGGGTTTATTGATTTAACATTAAGCTTAAAGCGAGAGGTAGATTGCAATGAAGAATAGCTCTCTAAAGTTTATTTTTATACTTTTACTTATCATAGCAGTTGGATACTGGATCATGAGCAAAGGAGTCTTTGGTGGTGTAGTCAGAGGCGTAAAGGGCGTTCCCGATCCTATTCAAAAGGAAGCAAAGGGCAGCACAAAGAAAAAAATCGGCGGCTATGATATGGATATACAGTACCTATACTCATATGATATAGAAGCACTCGTTGTTCATGATGAAGACTACGATGATGGAAGCTTAAGTGGAACGATTGCCCCAAAGGACGTTGCACTTGCCTGGGGTGCGGTTGCTGAATATAATGACCGGATTGATTTCAACTGGGAACAGAGTAACAGATGGTACTACTGGCATGTTAATGATGTAGGAGTCTTAGGTCCTGTCGGCGGCGAAGATGGCGTGAGTACACATTCCGCAAACACTCACCTGATTCCGGCAGATTCACGAGTTAAGGATGATGTAATGAAGATCAAACAGGGCGATCATATAAAGCTCACGGGTTATCTCGTCAATGTGGATGGAAGCAAGCCGGATGGTCAGACATTTTACTGGTACTCAAGCACAACAAGGGATGACACAGGTGATGGTGCATGCGAGGTGATGTATGTTGAATCAGTTAGATGGCTGGACTGATCCAATGCTTCTAACCTTTTTATACTCAGAAAAATAAGCAGAAAAAAGCAAGTCTGTGAAACTGACAGACTTGCTTTTATTATATCTTTTTTATTATATCTTATTAGTCATATATGCTCTGCTATGCCTGATTAATCTATTGAACCAAGATTCTCCTTCTCTGGTACAGTAACAGTCTTCTCATAGCACTCAAATATCTCGCCAACCTTGTCCTGATCAGGCTTAGGTGTAATGGCGCTTACAATAGGAACCAGGATAAGTCCTCCGATCATTGTTGCTGCACCGGCATTAATTGGTGAAGCGATGATTGGGTGGAAGATATTAAGTACAGTGAAGCCAACACCGAAGATATAGCTTGCCCAAACAGAAGCCTTGGTGATCTTCTTGCTATAAAGTCCATACATGAACGGAGCAAGGAATGCACCGGCAAGAGCTCCCCATGAAACACCCATCAGCTGAGCTATAAACATAGGTGGATTAAATGCAATAACAACGGAAAGAATGATGAAGCACATTACAAGAACCTGCATAAGTCTGAGCTGTGTCTTCTCCTTCATATCCTTTTTGAATATAGGCTTGATCAGATCAAGTGTGAGTGTTGAGCTTGATGTAAGTACGAGTGAAGAAAGTGTTGACATAGATGCTGAGAACACAAGCACAACTACTATTCCGATAAGAATGTCAGGCAGTGTAGAAAGCATTGTAGGAACGATGTTGTCTACATGAACTGTCTGAACTCCATCAATAGTCTCAACTATACCTTCATATCCTGCAAAAAGACGACCGAAGCCTCCGAGGAAATAACATCCACCTGCAATAATGATTGCGAAAAATGTTGATACTACTGTTCCTGTCTTGATAGACTTCTCATCCTTGATTGCATAGAATTTGTGAACCATCTGAGGAAGTCCCCAGGTTCCAAGTGATGTAAGAATAACAACTCCAAGCAGGCTCATAGGATCCGGTCCGAAGAAGCTTGCAAGAAGTCCCTGACTTCCCTGAAGTGCAGGAGTTGTATTTGCTATGTCAGGCTCTATCTGAGAAAGCTCCTTTACTGCATTAAGGAAGCCTCCCTGACCATTTAGTACTGCGCCGATTACCACACAGATACCTATAAGCATTATAATTCCCTGAACAAAATCATTCAGTGCTGTTGCCATATATCCACCGATAACAACGTATGCACCGGTGAGAAGCGCCATAACTATAACGCAGATACGGTAGTCTATATCAAAGGCCATTCCGAAAAGTCTTGAAAGACCGTTATAAACACCTGCTGTATAAGGAACAAGGAAGATGAAGGCTATGATCGATCCCACTATTCTGAGTGATTTAGAATCGAATCTCTTTCCGAAATATTCAGGCATAGTCTTTGCATCAAGCTTCTGAGTCATAAGTCTTGTTCTTCTACCAAGAACAAGCCATGCAAGAAGACTTCCTATAAATGCATTTCCAAGTCCTATCCATGTTGATGCAAGACCGAACTTCCATCCGAACTGACCTGCATATCCGATAAATACAACTGATGAAAAATAAGATGTACCAAAGGCAAAGGCCGATATCCAAGGACCGACTGTTCTTCCTCCAAGTACATAATCATTGACGTTCTTTGCCTTGCTTCTGGAATAAACACCGATTCCCAGCATTACCGCAAAAAACACGACCAGTAAAGCAATTTTGATAGCCATTTCTTTTCTCCCTCTGAAATGTTATAAATAGTTCCACACTTTATCGCACTAGCGATTTAACGCGCTAAAGTGTATTATACAACTATGGACTTTAAAGTCAAGCTAAAAGTTTTTGTTTTTCTGTACATTTTATAGTAAAATTAGGGTAAATATTTTTTAGTGAAGGTAGTTCTTATGGAGAAGTATAAATTCAACGAAATCGAAGAAGCAGCAATCATGCATAGTGTAGTTCCCTTCGCTTTCTATCAGTTTATAAATCAACGCGTCGTAACCGTTCTCCTTACTGATGGATTCATGGAGCTGTTTGGTTATGATGACCGCGAAAAGGCTTACTACGATATGGACAACAATATGTATGTCGATACCCATCCTGATGATATTGCAAGAATACAGGATGCTGCTGTTCGCTTTGCAACAAATGATGAAGAATACAATATCATTTATCGTACAAAAAGAGGCGACGGATACAGAATCATTCATGCCTTTGGAAAACACGTCTATCCGGAAGGTGTTAAGCTGGCTCTCGTATGGTACGTGGATGAGGGAGAATACATGGGCGACGAGCTTCTACAGACTGATGCTCTGACCCACGATCTCAGTATATCCCTGAATGCAGAGTCACTTCACCGACAGTCCAACTATGATTTCCTTACCGGAATACCTAACATGACTTACTTCCTTGAGCTTGCCAAAACAGCCAGGGATGCTTGCCATGCAAAAAATCAGCATTGTTCTCTTTGTTTTGCGAACCTGAACGGTATGAAATTCTATAATACTAGGCATGGTTTTTCTGAAGGTAATATTCTTCTCAGAGAGTTTGCAAATATCCTTATTGATCATTTTGGTGCTGACTATTGCTGTCGTATAGGTCAGGATAATTTTGCATTTGTAGCTCAAACTAATGTACTTGAGGAATCTATAAACTCTATTTTTGAGAAAATGCTTGGAATAAATGATGGTAAATCAATATCCGTCAGGGTAGGTATATATCCCGATACCATGGGTGTTGTAGAAACCAGCCGCGCTCTGGATAGAGCCAGATACGCATGCAACACTCTGAGGAATTCTTCCGAATCCGTTTTTGTTTATTTTAACGATGAAATGCTTGCTTATGAAACAAACCGCCAGTACGTTCTGAATAATCTCGACAGGGCTCTCGAAGAAAAATGGATACAGGCTTACTATCAGCCTATTGTAAGAGCAGCTAACGGCAGAGTTTGTGATGAGGAAGCTCTTGCCAGATGGATAGATCCGGAAAAAGGTATGCTTTCTCCGGCAGAATTCATTCCTATTCTCGAAGAATCAAAACTGATATATAAAGTAGATCTCTATATGGTTGACCGGATACTTGAAAGAATGCGACTGCAGAAACAGTCCGGACTTTACATGTCCCGTATTTCCGTAAATCTTTCCAGAACAGACTTCGATGCCTGCGATATAGTGGATGAAGTTTGTAAGCGAGTTGATGCTTCCGGATTTGGCAGAGATATGCTTACTATCGAAATAACCGAAAGTGTTGTGGGAAGTGATTTTGACTTTATCAAGTCACAGGTTGAGAGATTCCAGAGTCTCGGATTCCAGGTATGGATGGACGACTTCGGAAGTGGCTACTCTTCACTTGATACTTTGCAGAGTATACATTTCGATCTTATCAAACTGGATATGCGTTTTATGAAGCAGTTTGATAACAGCGACAAGAGCAAGGTCATCATAACCGAGATAATCAAGATGGCTCTCGGTCTTGGAATAGAAACCCTTATGGAAGGTGTTGAAACACCTGAGCAGGTGCAGTTCCTCCGTGAAGTCGGATGTACCAAGCTTCAGGGTTATTATTACACCAAGCCGATACCTTATGAAGAAATACTTAAGCGAAACGAAGATGGCCGACAGATAGGCTTCGAAAATCCTGAAGAGTCAGCATATTATGCTTCTATAGGAAGTGTAAATCTATATGATCTGTCAGTTGCCGTAAGTGATGACGAGAATCTGAACCAGTATTTTAACACTCTTCCGATGTCTGTTGTTGAAGCTAAAGAAGATCATTTTCTTGTAGTTAGATCTAATCAATCCTATAGAGATTTTCTTCAAATGTCCTTCGGGGATATCGACCTTGCGGAGAAGTTTCCATATGACTCCTTTGGCGAAGGACTGGGTAGTGCTTTTGCACGAGGAATAAAGCACTGTTCTCTTACAGGCGACAGAGTTTATATCGACGAGAAGATAACTGCTGATTCAACTATTCATGCATTTATCAGAAAGATTTCGACTAATCCGGTTTCGGGTTATACTGCATGTGCGGTTGTAGTTCTCGGTGTAATCAAGGATACCGGTCAGGCTGTCACCTATGCTGACATAGCAAACAGTCTGTCAGCCGATTACCTGAATCTTTACTATGTAAATATTGAAACAGAGGATTTTGTCGAATATCATCCTGATCCGACCCACGAGAATCTTTCCGTGGAACGCCACGGAACCAACTTCTTCGCCGCCAGCAGGCAGGATGCCATGGAAGTCGTATATCGTGACGATGTAGAACGATTAAGCGAAGCCTTCACCAAGGAAAATGTACTGAAATCCATTGAAGAGAATGGTACATTCACGCTGACGTACCGTCTTCTTATGGATGATAAACCGGTATATGTAAATATGAAGGCTGTAAGGATGGGTAACGATCCAAGTCACATAATCATCGGTGTCAACAACGTTAATGCTCAGATGCGTCAGCAGGAAGCTCTCGAAAGACTGCAGGAAGAGAAGATGACCTATGACCGAATAGTTGCACTTTCCATGGATCTTATTGCTGTATACAGCGTAGATCCTGAGACAGATAATTTTATTGAGTATGGCGCCACAAGGGATTATGATGGTCTGGGATTAGCCAAGTACGGAAAAGACTTCTTTAAGACATCTCTTGAGGAATCTTCTCGAACCATTTGCAAGGATGACCTTCCTCTGTTTAAACACATGTTTAATAAAGAAATCATTTTACGTGAGATAGAGGACATCGGTATGTTCGTTCTGAATTATCGTCTTATGATAGATGACGAGCCAACCTACGTAAGTCTCAAGGCAACAATGGTTGAGGAAGAAGGCAAGCCACAGCTCATCGTCGGAATCAGTAACATAGATCTTCAGATGCGCAGAGCTCTCGAATTTGATAATTTTAAAAAGGAGCAGTAAACACCGCTCCCCTGATATCGATTCTTATTTTTTACCTGTCAGATAGTACACCGCAAGGGCTGTTCTATGTGACAGGTTTTCTTTTGAAAGGATATTAGTTATATAATTCTTCACGGTTCCCTCGGAGATAAAAAGCTTTGCAGCAATCTCCTTATTTGAAAGCCCCTCAGCCACAGCCTTGATTATATCCAGCTCACGTTCCGAATAAGGCGTTGGATCAAAAGCATTTTCGTCTAGTGAGTTCCCATTTGCAGAACTACTACCTGAATCCGTATTATTTGTCAGAGACTCAAGTATACTTTCCTCCATTACTCCCGTTCCGAAATAAACGGACTTGATCATCTGCTTCAGATGGTCCGGCGTGTGATTCTTGATAAGATAACCCTTCGCACCGTTTTGGAGTGCCTGCTTTACCAGATCATCATCATCAAATGTTGTAAGTATCAAAACCTTTCCCAAATCATTTTCAACTATATACTTTGTTGCTTCTATTCCATCCATCTCAGGCATCTGGATGTCCATCAGAAAAACGTCCGGCTTTGTCTTTTCTGCAATCTCAATTGCTTCTTTTCCGTTTGCCGCCGAACCAAGCACCTCAAACTCATCATCTACATCGAGTATTATTTTCATTCCGTCTCTGACGAAATCACTATCATCTGCGATTATAACCTTTATCTTATCCATACCAAACCTCCCCTTCTACATCGGAATCAGCATGCTCACCTTGAAGCCTGCCTCTGATTCAAAGCTTATAGTTCCCCCTGCACCTCTGATCCTCTGTCGCATTCCCGAAAGACCCATACCATCAACTATGTTGCTGCAGCCTATTCCGTCATCAACTATATCACAGCGGATCATTTTATTCATAACAACTATTTCCATACTTATATGTGTGCATCTCGAATACTTCATCGAGTTTGAAACTGCCTCAAATGCATTGTCCAGTATTACCTCCCATATATCCGAAGGTACTGCGTCCATATCCCCCTCTGTTGCAAGCTCTGCTTCAACGCCCTTATTGTTACAGTCCTCGCATAGCTCATATAGCTGAAGGAGTGCCATCTGTTTCTTTTCGGGCCTTTCCTTTCTGAGTATCGCACGTATCTCATCCATACCCGTTCGGAGCTGATCGATAACGGCCTGAATCATACTCTTAGTTTTCTCAGGATCCTTTTCCATTATTACCTTGCTTGCTTCCAGCTGATAAATAGAACCGTTTATATTATGCCCGAGCTTATCATGGAGCGTTTGCGAAAGCGCAGCTCTCTCCTCAAGTATTTTGTTCTCAGCCATTATCATATTTTTTCTTCGTTCAGCCCTGGCTGCATACTCTCTAGACTCTATATCCTTTTTCAGATACTGCTGTTCTTTTGTGTCCTCCAGCATCTGTTTCTTATATGGAGCCACAACAAATTCATGCTGAAGATAGCAAAAGGAAAGCAAAACAGTTGTAATAAACTGAGTCATTACGCCAACTTCAGAATCAATAAAAACTCCCGCGAAGGGAAGCAAATACCAAATAGGACGAACACCGAACTGCATCAATGATTCAAAAGCAAGTAAAAAACCAATCAGAATAAAGCTGCTCCCCCCTACCCTCATAATTACCGCAAAAAGGATCCACAAGGCAGCGAGCATATATATCTTAACACTCTTCGGAGCCATCTCCCTTACAGCCATACAGGATATTATAAGCGAAACAAGCAGGAGCATCTCTATAGATACTCCTGTCCGTGTTCCTTCGTTTATTCCCAGCACACCGTATATGCTAAATGTAATAACCAGTATTATCCTTACTATCGTGAAATAGGTTTCTTTTAGGAATTCCCCCATGAATCTGTCCTTCTTATCTTTAGACCTAAGCTTCCCAGACTAAGTATAACGATCAGGTAAGCTGCTGTTATACATATTAACATAGGAAAAGCCTTATTGTCTCCAACAAATATCATCTCAGTTCCTTCAAGGAACCATTTCTGAGGCATCATATGAGAAAGTGCTTTAAGTGCTGTGGTTGTATAATTAAGTGGGAAGTAAAGTCCGCTCAAAAGTGCTGTCATACACCACATGGTGAAGGCTGCAACATTTGCTCCCATTACATCCCCCATAATGATTCCGATAAGCATACTTGCTGAATTAAAGATAAGTCCCATAAGGAAGATCATTATGATAAACTTAAGTCTGCTCATTCCAAGATCAGCCGGACTGAGGGCTATACTGTAAACTGCCATAACTGCGGTGATCATTAAGGAAATGACAACAACTGTTATAAACTTTGATGCAAAATACTGAAATGTACTTGACTTCGTAAGATTGATTCTTGTAAGAACTCCGTTCTTCTGCTCCTTGATTGAGGTATGTGCAACGAAGATTCCGCAGAATACAAAGCAAAGTGTCATGAATGCAAATGCATAACCCATCTGACTTTTCTGGTTTGTCTGCTTTATTGAAAGCTGTCTGCCATTACTTCCTGCAACTGATATGATTTCTTTTTCAGGAAGATTATCATCTGCACTTTTAATCATTGTCATTACAGAAGCCTTATCCTGTGACTCAGCTGATAAAGAAACACCTTCCATTTTTGAGAGCTGGAACGATATCTCATTTTCAAGTGCCTCGTTTCTTCCATCCTCTGAAAGAGTGTAGATAGTAACGGCATCAGCTACATTTCCTTCGAGCAGCTTTTCATCAAAATCAGGATGTATATAAATCGCTGAACCCATTCTGTCTTCGTAGCCGTCTTTATCTATAAATCTTTGGATATATCCATCGTTTACAATTCCACTTACAGCTTCCTCACTCAGATCTGCCTTGCAGACAAGAAACATACCATTCTTTGAAAGCTTTTCCAGGAGGTAGTCTGAAAAGTCTGTACCGGATGCATCATAAACCTTTATGACATACTCACCCTTACCACCATAATATGCCACCTTGGTATCTGCAGTAGCAAGTTCAACCACCTCTTCTTTATTATTTTCTGTATATGCTGCAGAGCTATCAAACTTTACCTTAAGAATAAGTGTTGAAAGAGCAGGCATAAGAAGAAGGAAAAACCAAAATGCTTTTGTTCTGAGTAGAAGTTTTAAACTTGTTTTAACGAGTGTTTTCATGCCTTTCCTCTCTTTCTTAAGCTTCCTGCCAGAACTGCAATAAATGAACAAACAATTATTATTCCGCTGCAGAAAAGTATTGCTGATACTACATAATCACTTTTGCCCATACATGAAAGCTCTGTAAGTGATCTGTTGATGTGATATATCGGTGATAAAAGCTTCAGTGTCATCGGATGAGATGAGAACATATAGGTTTCAAAGCTGCCTCCGAAAAATCCTGCAAGCCACACTGCTATAAATACTCCGATAATTGTTACTACAAGGTTATCAAAAATCATATAGAACATAAGTCCAAATGCTGTAGCTGCTGCTACAGAGAACAGCACTATGATCATTGACAGAATCGGATTGCCCCAGTGCACTCCGAACAGCGCAACCGAGAGAAGTGCTGATGCTAAGATTCCAAGGCTTACTGCTATAAGCATCGGGATAAATTTTGCAAGATATAACTGGAACTCAGAGAGCTTCGATACCTGAAGCTTTTTTCTTATCCTGTATTTTTTCTCACTTGTGAAGATTCCCGCTCCACAGACTATAGCACACCAGCCAAAATAAACGATTTCTATAATACCGTAATAATCCTTTGAGTCTATAGGGGACATATAGTCCGGATGTTCTACTGCCGGAGTTACTGACTTGGTATCCAGCTGCATCAACTCAGCATTTACATTTTCATAAAACGCGCTGATTGTATATTCAAGTATCTTTCCCTCTTCCTTAGCATCATCACTTTGATATATGCTGTATGTGTCATCGCCGAAAACTACGAAGCCGTCAATCTCCTCTTTATTCATAAGCTCCTTCGGATCACCGTATTCGTATTCTTGAAGTACGAAGCCTTTTTCAGCAGCCGAAGACTTAAATGCATCTATTATTTCAGGTGATACTTTTTCTCCTTCGATTCTGTATCCTGCATGTATCTCATTTTTATCCTCATACTTCTTCATCATATCGTTAAATGCACTGGACAGAAGTGCGATAAGAATAAGCGGCATTATTACTAACAGAAGGATGTTTGTGACACTCCTTGACATCAGCTTTAAGTTGTTTTTTACCAGATATCTAATCATTTGTCTTCCCTCTAATAATCTCTTAGTTTCTTTCCTGTCATTGTAAGGAATACTTCCTCTAGCGTGATAGATGATGTATCATCAACAACCATTTTCTTCAGCTCCTCACTTGTACCCGTTGCAATGACCTTGCCGTTATCCATAATCGCTATCCTAGTGCAGATAGCCTCAACCTCTTCCATATAGTGGCTGGTGTAAATGATTGTTGCACCATTTTTATTTGAAGCCTTTATTTTTTCCAGAATAAAGTTTCTTGACTGTGGATCGATTCCTACTGTCGGCTCATCGAAGATAAGAAGCTTTGGATGATGGCCAATCGCACATGCTATGTTCAGTCTTCTCTTCATTCCTCCTGAAAATGTCTTGGCGTAGTCATTTCTTTTATCAATGAGTCCTACATATTCTAGCGATTCATCTATTCTTTCCTTGAGCTCCGCGCCCTTGATTCCATATAGTGAGGTGAACAGTTCTACATTTTCCCAGGCCTTTAGATTGCCGTGTATCGCCAGATCCTGTGGTATGTATCCGAGGTTCTCGATCAGCTTCTTTCTGTTCTTCTGGAAATCCTGCTCCATGAACTCTACACTTCCAAGAGTCGGACGAACTATTCCGCAGATCATATTCATTGTCGTACTCTTTCCGGCTCCGTTCGGTCCGAGAAGTCCGAATATCTCTCCCTCCTCTATCTCAAGATTCAGGTTGTCTACCACGACATTTCCATCATACTTTTTTGTAAGATCCTTTGTTTTAAGAATTGTTCCCATAGCTATTCTCCGTTTTATTTCTTTTTTATCTGACTCGTTTATGTGTCTTCATCATTTGATACCTTTTCATCGGACACCTTCCTCATCTGACAAACTCATTATAGGAAAACACCCCTTCGTTTTGTAGTGAAAAAAGATAGTATTTAGATATGACTTTAGTCACATCTTATTTTTAGTCACATCTTATTTTAGTCATATCTTCTTTTACTCACATATTCCCGACTCAAGCCCCTTTAATAATGTAGAAAGTTATGATAAAATAAGTAACAGTTTGCTTTGCAAATAGTTGTAAATATTATTCCTGAGGTCGTAATATGCTTTACTATATGTTAGTTTTCGGCATGATCTTCCTGCCAGCTTTAATCATAGGATATCAGATATTCCCTAAACGCTTCAGATGGGTTTGCCTTCTGCTTGCAAGTATAGGGTTCTATTTTACATTTTCAGTTACTCTTTTTATATTTCTGATTGTTGCAGCTTCTATTTCTTTTGGTGTCGGACTGTGGCTTGAGAAAATGAACCTGGATAAAAAAGGTGCTCTTAAGCAGCTTAAGGATAAAAAGACGGACGGCTCATCAGCAAAGGAAGCAAAGGCCGCTCTCAAGGCAAAGTATCAGAAAAGAACAAGACTTATCCTTACTCTAGGTATAGTTCTTGCTCTTTCCAGCCTGCTATATCTCAAGTATTATAATTTCTTCGCAGAAAATATAAACGCACTTTTTAATGCATCTAAGGATGCTCCGATACTTCCGATAAGATCCATAGCTCTGCCTCTCGGTATATCATTTTTTACTATGCAGGCAATCAGCTATATGGTTGATATATACTGGGGCAAATACAGTGCACAGAAAAATCCTTTTAAGCTGCTTTTATATCTCTGCTTCTTCCCGACTATTGTTGAGGGACCGATTGCTCTTTACGGAGACATGAAGGATCAGCTGTATGTTGGAAACTCAATTGACCCGGACAATGTGATTCGCGGTTACACTCGACTTTTCTGGGGTATTATGAAGAAGCTCGTTATTGCCGACAGGCTGAGTCCGGCAGTTTCATACCTTTTTAACCCGGATAATAAAACTGGTGGGGCAAGTGTAATTGCTGCCGCAGTTATCTTTACCGTGATGGAATACATGGACTTTTCCGGCTGTATGGATATGGTCATCGGTATTGGTGAGATCTTCGGTATCAAGCTTCCTGAAAACTTCCGTCAGCCATTCCTCGCAAGAAATGCTTCGGAATTCTGGCGCAGATGGCATATATCACTCGGTGTATGGTTCAAGACTTATATCTTTTACCCGGTATCCATGTCCGGTCTTTCAAAGAAATGGGGAAAGTTTGCCAAGGACAGAGTAAGCAAGCATTTAACCAGGGTTGTTGCATCAGCAATAGCTCTTCTTCCTGTATGGCTTTGTAATGGTCTCTGGCATGGTCCTAAATGGACATATATATTCTACGGAGTTTTCTACTTTGTAGTTATTCTTTTAGAGCTCCTACTGGAGCCTGTGGGAGATGGAATTCTCAAGCTCCTGCATACTTCAAAGGAAAACAAGATTGTAAACTGCGTACGTATATTTAAAACCTGGATAATCATTTTCGCAGGAGAGCTTTTCTTCCAGGCCGACTCACTTGCTGAAGGCTTCAGAATGTTTATTGATACATTTAAAGGCTTCAAGCTGAGCATTTTGTGGAATGGCGACGCTCTTAACTGGGGACTCGACAAGTACGACTGGCTTATAGTTCTTGCTATGCTTATTGTTGTAATAATTATTAATCTGATCAGAGAAAAGGGTACCGACATAACAAGTGCACTTTTACGTAAGCCTATGCTTCTGAGGTGGGGACTTGTACTCGCTCTTCTTATGGTCATTACTATATTCGGTTGCTACGGACCGGGATTTGAGGAGGTGGATCTGATCTATGCGGGATTCTGATAAAAACGATAACGTTTCAAAAACAGATAGCAATCCTAAGACAGACAACAAGTCTAAAACAGAAAATGAATCGAAGCCTAACTCAAAGAAGCTCGGACGCTGGCTCGAAATCTTTGGATTTTTAATCGTATTCGCGATTACTCTTAAGGTTGTTTCATACATGATCGACCCTATTCGTACAGAGAATCCGAACAACGTAAATCCTCGTGAGAGACATATCACCAGAGCACTTATGGCCAAGCCGGATACCATGGATGTTATGATACTCGGCGACAGTGAAGCAATGGTAATGGCTTCACCTGAGCAGATGATGAACGAAGCCGGTATCCTGGCATATAATTGCAATCAGCTGGGACAGAGGATATCCGAAACCTACTACTTCCTCGGAAAGCTGCTCGAAAAACAGCACCCAAAGATTCTGATTCTCGAGACAAATGTTATCACTCAAGATACAACTCTGAAAAAGGAAGCTGAGGTTACCTTCAAGAATCTCCTTCAGGAGGAGTTTTGCATACTTAGATATCATAGCAGCTGGAGACAGATATTCGGTCTGAAAAAGCCTGACAAATACACAGCTGTGCTTGGATATGAACCTGTTGAGGTGGTTGACCCATATACCGAAGGAGAGTATATGTTTGAAACGGATGAACGTTTCTATGTAAATCCAATCACCTTCCATTACCTGGATAAGATAATCGAGCTATGCAACAAGAAGGATATCAAGGTGATACTTGTAACCTCTCCTTCTGCTGTGCACGCAGATTACTCAACACATAACACTATTCAGGACTATGCTGATGAACACGGTCTCGCTTATATCGACTTCAATATTCTGAAGGACGAAATAGGAATTGACTGGAAGAAGGATACAGGCGACAAGGGAGACCATATAAACAAGTACGGTGCTGAGAAAACAACGAATTATCTGATAAAGTATCTAAAAGAAAACTATGACCTTCCTGATCACAGGAATGATTAGATACTTGCAAAAACTAAGTTTATATATGAGCTAATTGTTATATAAGAAACAAGCGATAAATGGTATAAAGGAATACGATATGAAAAACGTTCTCGAATATCTTGAAAATACTGCAAAACGTCTGCCAAATAAAATGGCAGTTACAGACGGCGAAGAGTCCTGTACATTTGAAGAGCTGAGAAGTAACAGCTCACGAATAGGACGTGTTCTTTGCGACTATATCTCACCGGCTCAGCCCGTGGCTGTAATGCTGAAAAAAAGCACAAAGACTCTTCAGATATTTTTGGGAATTGTCTATGCCGGCGGATTTTACTCACTGCTGGACCCGGACTTCCCGGATGAACGTCACGCCAGTCAGTTAAAAACTCTGTCACCGGAGCTTTTAATCACCGAGCCGGAAACTCTTGAAAAAATCAAAAGACTGGGCTACAAGGGAAATGTTATTACCACGGATGTCCTTTTTGAGATAATAAAAAATACAAACGAAATGGCAGAAAGAGATACTGATGCTTCAGCTGAAAATGATTCAAATTCTAAAAGTATTTGTCCTGCTCCACTATACTGTAACTTCACCTCCGGTTCAACCGGAGTACCGAAGGGCGTTCTTGTTGGACACGCATCTGTTATAAGCTTTATCGACAGCTTTACAGAGCTTTTCAAAATAACTGAGAACGATGTAATAGGTAATCAGGCTCCATTTGATTTTGATGTTTCTGTAAAGGATATCTACAGCTGTCTAAAGACAGGCGCGACTATGGTTATCATACCTACCGCTTATTTCAGATTTCCTAACAATGTAATGGATATGCTAGAAAAATACGAGGTGACTACTCTCACCTGGGCAGTATCCGCTCTCGTACTTCTGAACAGACTTCATGAATTTATGTACAAGGTTCCGCCAAAGATAAACAAGGTTTTATTCAGCGGTGAGGAAATGCCGGCCAAGCATCTGAAGGACTGGATGGAGCAGTATCCGAATGCAGAGTTTGTAAATCTCTACGGACCAACAGAGATAACCTGTAACTGCTCTTACTATAGAATAGACCACTCCGATGTTCCCGAGAAGCTTCCGATAGGATATGTATTTCCTGGAAAAGAGATCTACCTGATAGACGAGAACGGAAGGATCATTCCAGAAGACGAAGCTGATACAATCGGTGAGATATGCGTAGCCGGAAATGAACTCGCACTTTGCTACTATAATAACGAGGAAGCAACAAAGAAAGCCTTTGTCGAACTAGATGGTATCGGCAGAGTTTATAAAACAGGTGATCTGGGCTTCAGAAAAAACGGTCTGCTGAACTTCGCCGGAAGACGCGACTTCCAGATAAAGCATAATGGTCACAGAATCGAGCTTGAAGAAATCGAAAGAGCAATGAACTCCCTTTCCGGAATCGGTCAGGCCTGCTGTATCTATGATTCAGTCAAGTACCGTATAGTAGCTTATTATACCGGTGACTCAGCCTCTGAGTGTCCGGACAAAAAGCAGATAGTTGCCGGACTTAAGACCAAGCTTCCGGAGTATATGCTTCCAAACATTTACAAGTTTATGGAAGAGCTTCCGCTCAGCAAAAACGGAAAAATAGACAGGAACAAGCTACGTACGCTCTAAGCCGTTCTAAGGCTTAGCTTTTGAGTATTTTAATAGCTTAGCTTTTAAGGATTTTAATGGATTTAATTTCGAGGATTTATGTATGGATATAAATGAAATGATAAAGGAATTCAAAACTCCATTTTATCTATATGACATAGCAGAATTAAATAAAAGAATTGAAATGATGAGGGACTATCAGAAGGATATAGGCCTGTGCTTTGCTATGAAGGCCTCCCCTGTTCTTGCAGGCTATATAGCCCCCTTCGTTGACAGACTTGAGGTCTGTTCTCCGGGTGAATATGAGATATGTGTCAGAGACAAGGTAAGTGCTGAAAAAATACTTATCTCGGGCGTTAATAAAACAAGAGAAAGCATGAGACGAATTCTCTCTCTTGGGGGCGCCGCAGGCTTTTTCACTATAGAATCACCTGAACACTTTGAGATACTTGAAGCTGTTACGCGTGAAATAAAAGAAGATGCCACGTCCGTCCCTAATGCTTCGTCCATCCCTAATGCTTCGTCCACCCCTAACGGCAAATTACGTATATATATACGTCTCACCTCCGGAAATCAGTTTGGTGTTGATAGAGAAACTCTTGAAGAATTATGTGAAAAGGTTAATACGTCACAGTATATGGAATTAATCGGTATACATTATTTTTCAGGAACACAGAAGAATCTTAAAAAGATAGAAAAAGAATTAACCGAGCTTACTGAATACGGAAAAATACTCAAAGAAAAATTCGGTAAGGATTTCAGTCTTGAATACGGTCCGGGCCTTGGAATTGATTATTTTAAAGAAATAAATACTCCACTCAGCCACTTCAACGAAGAGGATATGAAAGGTCTTATGGATATCGTAGAAAAGACCGGACTAAAAGACAGCTACAGTGATATAACCTTCGAGTATGGTCGTTATATC
>CACYJP010000002.1 GCA_902774725.1 uncultured Lachnospiraceae bacterium | reverse complement strand
GATAGTGGAGGATCTTGGAAAAAGAATCGAGGTATCTCCGAAGTATTCTGAGGAGCTTTCGGATACTTATATAAGTTATATCGAGAAATAAGAACAGGAATAATACAAAAAGAAAAAAAAAGAGAAAATCAAGTACCGAACAGTCCGATTGACATGGGAATGTTCGGTTCTTTTAATATTAATTGCAAAAAGCAGCGATATAAATGCTAAAATTATAAAAATATACTAATTGCAAAGCCAATTATGCAATTAGCTGAATTCTATATATAAAAATATGTTAAAATAAATAACGATTTACGAAGATAGTAGCATCAGAGGTTTAGTTCGGAGGTTTTATGAAATTAACATATAGTATTTTTACAAATAATGGAAATAGAGAAGTAAATGAGGATACAGTCGGTGAGGTAGCTTCAGCCGCAGGTCACTGCTTTGTTGTTGCAGATGGACTTGGTGGTCACGGACACGGAGAAATAGCTTCGGCTATAGCAGTTGACGCTGCTAAGGAAAGCTTTATGGAATCTGCAGATGAGGATGTACTGGCAAGAAGCTTTGAAACTGCTCAGGAACGTGTGCTTAGTGAGCAGGGGAATAATCCTATGGCGGCAGATATGAAAACTACCATGGTTGACCTGATATTAAAGATAAACGGTATAGCCAGATGGGGCCACATCGGAGATAGCAGGCTGTATTTCTTCAGAGACGGAGAACTCGCGGCTCACACCTTTGATCATAGTGTGCCTCAAATGCTTGTCAATCTCGGGGAGATAACATTTGAAGAAATAAGAGGGCATGAGGACAGAAACAGACTTATAAGAGTAATAGGAACTGAGTGGGAAGGCAACTCATATGAGCTGTCGCAGGAGATAGCGATAAGAGGTAATGATTCATTCCTTATGTGTACCGATGGTTTCTGGGAGCTGATCAACGAACAGCAGATGGTTGAGACTCTTAAGAATGCAAAGAGCGTCGAAGAATGGATGAACTCCATGGTAGAAATCGTAATGGCAAATGGAAAAGATGTTAATATGGATAACAATTCGGCAATAGCTGTTTGGTTTAGATAGAATAGATTTCAGTAAGAGAAGAGGGGTAATAATTATGGCTGTAGTAAGATGTATGAAGGGATTACATTTTTATGATGACGATAAGTTTTCAAGCTGTCCGCATTGTAAAAAGGCTGAGGAGACCGGACAGGATTATGCTTACGGCTCTGACTTAAATAGTCAGGTTACTATCGGAATGGAGGATGCCGGCTCAAATGTGGTTGATGTAGTTGGCGTTATGGAACAAAAACCGCTTAAGGAGCATTTCCATGTTGATGCAGTTGATGAAGATGTAACCGTTGCTATGTATTCTGCTTCAAAAGGAAATGATTTTATAACCGGCTGGCTGGTTTGTGTTGATGGACCGGAAAAGGGAAGAGACTATCGCATATATCATGGAATAAACAAGCTCGGAAGAGGCGACAACATGGATATAGTGATAAAGGATGATATAAAAATATCCCGGGAAAAGGTTTGTGACATCGTTTATGAGATGAAAAAAAATAAGTTCTATGTGTGCCCTTCAATCAACGGAATGATATATATGAATGGGGAAATGATAGGGGAACCGAAGGAAATAGTGACCGGTGACAGAATAGTAATCGGAGACAGTACTTTTGAGTTTGTTGCATTTTGCAGAGGCGACAAAAAGTGGGAGTGATGAATTTGAAATCAGTAAGAAAAAAAATCAGTGTAGTCTTACTTTTCGTAGCAATAATACTTAACAGCTTTGTAGTAAGAGCAGAGGATAGTAAGAGCATTAACCTTACCAATACAGTGAATGAGCAGTATCGTATAGAGCAGGTCAGAGCCGTTATGCCTTATGTAAGAGCATACTTCTATCCGGATGAGACATACGACACAAATTCGGGTGTTTACGGAATGCTCGGTGACGAGAGACTTGAGATGATGGACAGCCGTAAATGGGCAGAAACGGGCTATGGTATTGATTATTATTTCCTTATAGATAATTCAAAGTCTGTGAATAAGGAAGACTTTGATAAAGTCAAGGGAGAGATTGCTGCAGTTTCTGACTATATGAATGAAAACGATACAGTTTCCATATATGTGGTTGGAGATACAGCAGAGAAAAAGGCCGGTAAGCTTAGTGTGGCAGACTCTGAGCAGCTTGTTTCTGTTCTGGATAGCATAGAAAGAGATGGTATGAACACCAATCTCTATAATGCGATAAAGGATGCTGCTACTGAAATAGCAGGAGAAAACACAGATACGATTTTTACATCATCTGATAACATCGATGAGGATCTTGGCTTTGGAAAAAACAGGAGTGTTATCGTTGCCGTAACTGATGGAGTAAATGATACTGAAAATGGCTACGGTAAGGATGAAACTATAAGCAAGCTGGTTGATAACAATATACCTCTCTATCTCATACAGGAGAGAATGAGCGGAGAAAACGGTAGTGAAAGCCGAGCAGATATTCAGCAGGTTGTAAGGCAGTCAGGTGGAGATTATGTACTTTCACAGGACTTTGAACAAGGAAGCTCTGTTCAGGGATTATATTCAAAACTCTGTTCCTGTTATGTTGCAACCTTTAAATCAACTTCAAACAAAACCTCCGGAGAAACAGTCGGCTTTAATATCGTTTATCAGACAGAAGAGGGCGACAAAACATTTAATGAGAAAACAATAAAGCCCGATAAGCATGTTTCAGATACAAATGCTCCTGAGGTGACAAATGTAAGTGTAGTTGATGAGCATACAATAAAAATTGAATTTTCCAAGGATGTATCAGATACAGCAAAGAATCTCAGTCTGTATGAAATAAAAGTTAAAAATATTGATAAAGAAAACGACAAGAAAAAAGACAAGGATAGCAAGGAAGAAAAGAGCATAAAACCAACAGGGGCGGACTTTGATGTTGATTCCCAAAGCGTGATAATGCTTACGACTTCGGACACCTTGTGGAATGGTGATTATACAGTAAAGATATCAGGAGGAATTACTGATACAACTGAAGAAGCTAATCCGATGGAAGAAGCATCCATGGATGTAAGCTATAAAGACGGAAAAGACTATGTTCCGGAGAAAAAGAGCTTTTTCCATGAGTATTGGTGGGTTGTACTCGCAGGTTTTATTGTAATCGTAATAGTAATCCTGCTTATCATATTTGCAGTAATAAAGAAACGTAAGGGTCTTGTTGTTGTCGATGATAAGGTTGTTCTTGCTGACAGAGTAGATGAACAGATCCATCTTCATATAAACAAGGTTCAGGTAGGAACAGCAGTTAATCAGGGATTCCCGATAAGTCTTATAATCAAGTCCGGCGGGAAAATGATTAAAGAGATAAATGCAAAAGTCGATGGTAGTCTGATAGTTGGACGTGCTGAGATATGTGATCTCTATATAGATGATCCACATATGTCAAAACAACATTTTGCTATAGAGTTCTCTAATAACATGCTTATGATAATGGATCTTGAGTCAAAAAATGGCACCTTCTTAAATGGAGTAAGACTGAATGGAAAGAGACGACTCTCTCAAAATGATGTTATACAGGCCGGTTCACTGGAGATAATAATCAGGTGGTAATAGTATGAAGCTTTTAAAAAAACGGTTAATTTCATATATAGCTCTCACCATTGTTATTTTCCTATCTCTGGGAGGAGCGGTAAATGCTCAGCCCATGGTCAGAGATAAGGGTGATGGAACTTATCTTCCTACGGGTGTTCCTGCCCCAGGAGAGAATACAACCGAAGAAAGAACAACAGAAGAGAGAACAACTGAAGAAAGAACTACTGAAGAGAGAACAACTGAAGATAGAACAACAGAAGAGAGAACGACTGAAGAAAGAACGACGGAAGATAAAACAACGGAGGATAGAACCACCGAAGAGATAACAACTGAGGAGAGAACGACTGAAGAAAGAACAACTGAAAAGAGCACGACAGAAAAAAAGAAGACTGAAAAGAAATCAACAGAAGAAAAACACCCAAGTAAAAAAACAATGATTCTGATTGCAATAGGATTATTTGTACTACTGATAATCCTGATCATAACAATCATAGTAATCGCAACAGGAAGAAAGAGAAAAAGAGGTGATAAAGCTTCTGAAAATAAAAAAATGAAAAATGACGGTATGAATGCAGGCGAAATGGATGATAGCGAGGATGTGACCAGAAAAGTTGGATATACGATAAGTGCTGCAACATCGCCTGGAGTTCCAATCATAATAGATGTTTATAAAAACGGATCAATTATCAACTCAATTAAGTCAAATGTTGATAGCAGCTTGATCCTTGGTCGAGACAGTATCTGTGATGTTGTTATAAATAATGAGAATCTTTCAGGGCAGCATCTGGTAATAGAATATAGTGATGATTCTTTCTATGTACAGGATCTGGATACTACAAATGGTACATATTTCAATGGGATTAAGATGACTCATAAGAGACGACTTGAAAAAAATGACAGATTAAAAATCGGTGAAATGGAACTGGTAATCAGGTGGTAATATGGCGGATATAACATTTGGTCTTCCAATTGGTACTATGCTGGATGACAGGTATAAAGTACAGGAAATAATTGGAAGCGGTGGATTCGGAATTACATATAAAGCAGAGGACACGAAGCAGGGAGTTGCTTGTGCAATAAAGGAGCTGTTTCCCAGACAGCTGGCCGTAAGGGAGAAGGATGGAAAAACTGTAAGTGCCATCAATAAGTCGGACACACATCCATTTGAACATAGCAAGGAACGTTTTGGCGAAGAGGCGCTTGCACTCCAGGCTTTGAGAAATGTTAAGGGAATAGTAGATGTAACTGACTATTTTGAACAGCATGGAACCTGTTACTTTGTTATGGAGTATCTGGACGGTGTAAACCTAAGACAGCTTGCAAAAAATAATGGCGGACGTCTGGGATGGCAGGAGCTTTCGTATATAGTTTTAGAAGCCGGAAAAGCTCTATCGGATATGCATAAAAACAGGCTGTTCCACAGGGATATCAGTCCTGACAATATAATCTATACAAAGAATATGGAAGTAAAGCTGATAGACTGTGGAAATGCAAAGGAGCTTGCAAGAACGAACAACGAAGGACTGTCGGTTTTCCTGAAACCATACTTTGCACCGCTTGAGCAATACTCTTCAAAAAGGTCGCAGGGAACCTATACAGATGTTTACTCCTTTGCTGCAACGATTTATTATCTGCTGACCGGCAGAAAGGTTCCGGATGCAGTGGAAAGATTTACCGGTAGTGGTTATATAAAGCTTGATCAGTTTGGATTTGCAAGCTACATCTCAGATGCTATAGACAAGGCTTTGGTCGTCGACTATAAGAATCGAACTCAGACGATAGATAAGCTGCTGACTGATCTGAGGCTTATAAACGGAAGTGAGTCGGAAACAGATAGGATTAATGAAAAAACTGAAGTTGATTATGATGCAGGACAAAGTCCCGGAGCCGATAAAAATCCGGTCAGCGAAGATGCGATACTGGAGGTTCATATTGGCAGCAGCATTCAGACATATATACTTCCGAGAAATAATTGCATCTTTGTAGGCAGGTCGCCGGAGAGATGCAACATAGTAGTAAATGTAGGATATGTCGGAAGACAGCATCTTGAAATTATGTATGATGATATGGCAGGTGAGCTTTACGTAAGGGACTGCAAATCCAGAAATGGAACATATATAAATCAGACATATGCAAAAATGGTGCCGGACAGGATAATGAAGGTTCCATTCGGAACGATTATGTATCTGGGTGGAAAAGGCTGTTGGATAAGAGTGGTAAGGAGGTGATTGATTCATGGATACAGTGATGCTAAATGATGATCTCGATCTGGATGCTCTTTCTATGAATTCAAATCAGCTCAGTATGAAGGTTGGCACCTCCAGCATAATAGGAACCAGAAAGTATCAACAGGACGCGCTTTTTGTGGGAAAGAACAATGGAATGATACTTGCGGTAGTTTGTGACGGAATGGGGGGAATGACGAGCGGTGATCTGGCGAGTAAAACAGCAATCCAGATAATTGCTGAAGACTTCTTCAAGCTTCCTCCTAATGCAGATATACCTGAATTTTTCAACCGGGAAGTTGAACTGATGGACGAAGCGGTAAATAAAATAGCCTGCGGTGCTGATGGAAAAGGAAGTGGAACCACCATAGTAGCCGTAATAGAAAGAGCCGGAATTATGTACTGGTTATCTGTAGGAGATAGCAGAATACTGGTAATACGAGGAAACGAAATAGCTACTATAAACAGAGATCATAATTACAGACTCAAGCTTGATGCGGATCTCGCGGCCGGAAGAATAACGATGGAGGACTACAGAGATGAAGAGAAAAATGCAGAAGCTCTGATAAGCTTCATCGGCATAGGTGGAGTCCCGATAGTGGATATAGGAAAGGGCACTGAACTACAGGAGAATGACATAATCATACTGAGTAGTGATGGCCTATATAAAAGACTTAGCAATGAAGAGATATATGAAACTGTTCTTTGCGAAGAGCCGGATATGAAAAGAGCAGCAAGACGCCTTACAGAGGTTGTAATGAAAAAGGTTATAAAGAGCCAGGATAATACATCTGTTATAACGATGCAGTATAACAGATATAATATATAAAAATAATATTTCTTTTTTACATTTAGGAGGTTTTATATGAATTTAGTAAGATGTAGTAATGGTCATTTCTATGATGCAGATAAGACAGCTCAGTGTCCACACTGTGCAGCAGGAGTAGCGGGAAATCCGGGAATGGCAGCGCCAAACAGAGCCGCCTTTAACGGTATGAATTACGCTTCAACAAGCGAAGAGACTGTAGCTTATGAGAATGGAACAATGGGTGAATACGGCAGTACTGTTGATGAGACAAGAGGCGGAACAGGACTCGGAAATGCATTTGGCTCACAGGCTAAGCCTGTAGACCCTGTTACACCTGTTAAGCCGGCAGTAACACCTGCACAGAGATTTGAGTCAGAAGATGATGATCCTGTAACTGTAAGATGGACAGAGGGAATGAATAAAGAGCCTGTTGTAGGATGGCTCGTTGGACTTAATGGTGAGGTTGCCGGAGAAAGCTTTGAGATAAAAACGGGTAAGAATTTTATCGGACGCGGAGACAATATGGATATCGTACTTAGGGGTGATAAGAGAGTATCACGTAATAAGCATGCGATAATCATCTATGAGCCAAAGAACAAGATGTTTATGGTTCAGCCCGGTGAATCAAGAGAGCTTTTCTACCTCAACGGAAATGTAGTTTTAAATACAGAAAAAATAGAGCAGAATGACAGGCTTTATATAGGAGAAACAGAGCTTCTGTTTATTCCTTTATGTGGTGAGAATTTCTCATGGGATGAGCTTGGTGATAAAGAGTAATAAAGATCGATTAAGCTCCAAAGGGGGATAAGATGGCAAATATAATTAAGATCATTTCGATGACCGGAACCAGAGAAGTTAATCTTGATAGCTTCAACAAAGATGTCGTCAGCTTTGGAAGAACTCATGAATGTGACATACAGCTGGGCGAGGAGTATATATCAAGACTGCATGGATGTTTTTATAAGGAAAATGGTGCCTGGTGCTTTAAGGATATGGACAGCACAAACGGCATATATTTTCAGGGAGTAAAAACAGATAGTGCGCCTCTTAGAAATGATGATGAAATAGTAATACATAAGAAAAACAGTTTGTCTGATGCGGTAAAGATGGTTTATATCCATAACAACAGTCAACCAATTGTGGAGGATAGCAGACTTAACCAGATGGATCAGCTGACACAGATGAATCAGATGCAGCTCCAGCAGCAGCAGATGCAGCAGATGAATCAGTTAAATCAGATGCAGCTCCAGCAGCAGATTGAGCAGCAGGGGCAGCTCGAGCAGGAAAGACAGCAGCTAATGCAAGGTCAGATGATTCATCAGGCTATGCCACCACAGCTTCAGCCAGAGCAAATGTCTCAACCACGGCAGCAGGGACCTCAGATTCCGGTTATGAACAGAAGACCGGAACAACCTGTGGCGAAAAAAAGACCTGCTCCTCCGGTGAACCCAAGAGGGTATGACGATGAGGATGAAGAAGATGATGAAATAGATGATTTTAAATCTGATAAGATCTTTCTGGTTGTAGGAATCATAATCGTAATGCTGCTTTTGATAGTCGGACTTATACTTTTCCTGAAGATATT
Source organism: uncultured Lachnospiraceae bacterium (assembly GCA_902774725.1). Lineage (GTDB taxonomy): Bacteria > Bacillota > Clostridia > Lachnospirales > Lachnospiraceae > Eubacterium_Q. The sequence goes on along the minus strand of CACYJP010000002.1, from coordinate 39,940 downwards.
CAATGAGGATGATAAAAAGGGAAGTACGACAGAAAAGAAGACTATAGAAACAACTGTTGATACAACAGGAGTAAAAGATGATGCTCAGACTGTTGATTCATCAAAGGAACCGGGAACAAGTGATACTACAGATAACAGTAATCAGAACACAGAAAACAGCTCAGATCAAGAGAACACTGGCGCTGATCAGATTGTAGATGATTTAGGAGTGCAAGATGGGCTTTCCGACTAATTTATATTTAACAATTTTTGATGGAGAGAGATCCCCATATGAAGTAAGACTATCAAACTTTGATAAAGAAATCATATCGTTTGGTAGAGCAGAGGATAATGATATCGTTCTTAATTCGATTTTTGTATCCAGACATCACGGTGTCATATATATGGATCATGGAAATGTCATTATTCAAAGACTTCCGGATTGCAAAAACGGACTCTGGTACCATGGCAAGAAGATAAAATCGACTGCCCTGAGAGATGGTACATATATAAGAGTCTTCGGGAAAATAGAAGAACAGGAGATAGGTGTACTTTTAGTTTCTTCGATAAAAGAGGAAAGTATAGTATGGAATTCTATCCCTGTTACACCGGGATACCGGATCACTATTGGTCGTGATCCTAGCTGTAATATAGTACTCGATCACGTCAGCATTTCACGTGTGCATGCATATGTTGAAGAAAGAAATGGAAAATACTATATAGCTGACAACGGAAGTACAAATGGTGTTCTCTTAAATGGAAAGAAGCTTCTGGGTCGAAAAGAGCTGAAGGAAAAAGATATCATTCTTATTACAAACAGCAAGCTTGTATTTACCGCCGGATCGATAGTCTACTATATGGCAAAATCCGGAATAAGCGTTGAAACAAAGAATGTTTTGAAGCAGGTAGGAAAGAAGAAGCTGACTATTTGTGATAATGTCAATCTTACTATCAATCCGGGTGAACTGGTAGCTATTATCGGAGGCTCCGGAGCGGGTAAGACTTCGATAATGAACTGTATCAGTGGTTACAGTACTCCTACCTCAGGTCAGGTTCTGGTAAATGATGTTGATCTTTATCAAAACTATGAAACCTTGAAGTACATAATCGGATACGTGCCTCAAAAGGATATAGTCTATGACAATCTTACCGTTTACGACATGCTCAGATATAGTGCAAGACTCAGACTTCCAAAGGATGTTACCAGTGAGGAAATAGATGAGATCGTAAATAAGGTAATAGATACAGTTGAGCTTTCACACAGAAGCGACGCTCTGGTAAGAAGCCTGTCGGGTGGACAGAGAAAGAGGGCGTCAATAGCAGTTGAGCTTCTGACAGATCCGAATCTTTTCTTCCTTGATGAACCAACCTCAGGACTTGATCCGGGAACAGAGAGAAATCTTATAAGAACACTTAAGGGAATGACTTCTACAGGCAAGACGGTTATTCTCGTTACACACAGTACTCTGGGTATGCAGGAATACGACAAAATTCTTTTCATGGGTACAGGCGGAAAGCTTTGCTTCGCCGGAAGCTATAACGATGCACTTAGATTCTTTGAAACAGATGATATAGTAAATGTATATGAAATGATAAGTGCAGAGCCGGATGTTTGGCAGGCAAAATACGAGAGACTTATCAGTCAGCAAAATAGTGGAGCTACTTCTCCAAAGAAAACTGAGATAAAGAATTCAAACAAGAAGGGCTACTTCAGACAGTTTGGAATTCTAAGTACCAGATATACTCATCTTCTCATGAATGACCGTCAGAGGATGCTGTTACTTTTACTTCAGGCGCCTCTTCTGGGATTTTTGGTTTATCTGGTGGCGAATGATAAGTTTGCAAGGATATATGAATCAACAATAAGTATTCTGTTTGTATTCTCCTGCTGCGCTTTCTGGATAGGTATAATGAGTGCCCTACAGGAGATATGTAAGGAACGAGTCATACTCAAGCGAGAATATATGACCGGACTCAATTTGGGAAGCTACATACTATCCAAAATGGTAGTGCTGAGTGTGATGTGTGTACTTCAGAGTTTGATACTGACCCTGACAATAGCTTTATTGGTAAATGTAGATAAGGGCGGAGGAGATTTCTGGAGACCTTTCCTGGAGGTAAGTGGAATCATAGGATCTCCATTCACAGAATTCTTCGTAACTACTGCTCTTGTTTCCATATCAGCTGCAGCAATGGGAATACTTGTATCGGCTCTCTTTACAAATGCCGACAGAGTTATGACGATAGCACCTATATTGTTGATGCCGCAGATACTTTTCTCCGGAATGCTTTTTGCACTAGATGGAATAAGTAAAAAGATATCCTACTTCATCAATTGCAGGTGGGCTATGGAGGCTTATGGTTCAATTATCAATCTTGGAAAGCTTGATCTGCAGATGACCGATACGCTGGCGGAGTGTGGTGCTGATGCACTGTACGTGCAGGGTCCGGAACTGATCGACCCTCTCACAGGAGGACAGCTACTCAGTCCGGCAGATTCAGAACCGATGCATCAGTATTTTGAATATGCAATAAAGCATAAAACAACCGATGCAGTTTATTACCATTCATCGACGGAGCATCTGATACTTGCGTGGATGATCCTAATCTTTCTTACTTTGTTTTTTGCAATACTGGCCAGAGTAGTATTATCAATCAATATAAAGGATGAGAGAAGATAGCTGTATAAACAATCTATAAGATATATAAGATAGCTTTATAAACGATATATAAGATTTAAAAGATATAAGAAGGTGTTTGAATGAGTCAGACAAAACTTATAATTAACAATAATGGGTATAAAACTGAGTGCATACTTGAGAGATACAACAAGGATGCAATTACATTTGGCCGCGATCCGAAGTGCGACATAGTGATTAATAATTATAAGGTTTCTGCTTATCACGGTTATATCTACAGATATAACGGAAAGTGGTATATAAAGGACCAGAACAGCTTGAATGGTATCCTGATAAATGGAGTTAAGGTTACAGAGATTGACCTGAGAAACGGCGCCAAGATAATTCTGGATCGTCAGGTTTTAAGTGATTCTGTAATTATAGAATTCCAGGAAATACAAGAGGTTGGTTATCAGGGAAATGCGCCGCAGAATGCGGCTTACCAGAGAGGTCCTCAGCAGAATGCCGGTTATCAGGGAAATCCTCAGCAAAATACCGGATACCGGGGAAATGGCGCACAGAGTATGAGCTATCAGCAGGGCAGTGCGTATAGAAACCCGGCACCTGTAGCTGCTCAGACACCGAGACCACAGTCAAATCAAAGTGTGAAAAAAGATGATGCGCAGAACCGAAAAGGTAACATAGGTCTGGCACTTGGAATAATCTCTCTTGTTCTGGTTGTAATTCTCATGATTGTTGTTGGTATATTTATCTTTGGCAAGGATGATGATGACAAAAAGGCTGAATCAACAACAGAGCAGATAACAACAGAGGCTGCTTCCGATACATCTACAGAGGCTACTACAGAGGCTACAACCAGTTCGACTGATGAAATGACCGGTGAAGAGATATTTAATCTTGCGGACCCATCAACAGTTGAAATAATAGCAACAGTAGCTGATAATTATGGATCTCTTGGAACGGGCTTTTATATAGATACAGATGGAACGATCGTAACTAACTATCATGTAATTGATCAGGCAAGAAGTATCGTAGTTAAAGCATCTGATGGAACAGAGTATCAGGTTACCGGTGTTAAAGGCTATGATTCTGATATGGATATTGCTATTCTTTCTACTACAGCCGGAAAAACTGTTCCACTGGAGAGAAAGACAGATGAAGTAAAAACCGGAGAAAAGGTTTACGCTCTTGGGAATTCCCAAGGATATCAGAGTACCTTTACCGAGGGTATAGTTTCATCTGCAAACAGAGAAGAAAACGGACATAAGTATATACAGCATAGTGCTCCGATAACAAACGGTAATAGTGGTGGACCACTTCTGGATGATCATGGAAAGGTAATAGGTATAAATACCTGGGTACGTACAGATGGCCAGAATCTGAATTTTGCTATACCGATCGATGAGATAGACAGAATATCAACAACCGGAGACCTTTCGCTTGAGGAGGTTTACGGTCAGGAGTATGAAACTAGTACATATAGTCAGTCATATGTTACACCTGATTGGGAAAGTGTGACTATGGCAGAGAGTGGCTCGAAAATAGTAACAATGAAATTTCCTGACAGTACTGAGATAACAGATGAGGATGGATCGAAAACTGCCAAATACTTAAACAATGATATTGGAATAAATGCTTCTGCAGAGATAGAACTCGGAGATTATTCAAGCTTCACAGATGACAGACTTGAGGCTATGGATGATGAAATAATCAGCAAGATGTCGGAGCAGATAGATTCCGTGTTTGATAATGGATTTCAGTCATCTGCAGAGGGATGGAACATCAATGGTAAGTATTGGAGAGTATATACATTTTCCGGAACAAGTCAGTCGTATGATACAAATGTATATCTTATGATATCTTATGATGATGATGCGGTTGCATCAGTTTATATTGTTTCAATGTCAACGGATGATGCGATTGCAGAAACCTCGCAGCAGGTAACAGATATTCTTTCTTCAGTTGAATTTAAGTAGGTATAGTTGGATTAGATGGGATAGATTTTATGAACAGAAGATGCTTAAACTGCATGGAGGTATTTGAGATAGTTCCGGGCTATGAATCGGAAAATAACTGTTGTCCTTTTTGCGGATTTGTTGAAAACACACCTCCTAAATATGCAAGCTACCTTGTCCCGGGTGTTCAGCTCGACAACAGATATACTATCGGTACAGTAATCGGTGCCGGTGGATTTGGAATAACCTACATAGCATGGGATAATTCTCAAAATGCCACAGTTGCAATAAAGGAATACTATCCTCAGGGAATTGTGTCGAGGAGTGGTTCTTCGAAGGTTGAGATATATAATAAACAGGAGAAGAGCTACGAGCATGGAAGAGCCAGATTTCTTAAGGAAGCTCGAAGTCTGGCGCAGCTGAATGCCAATCCTCGAACCGTAAGCATACTTGATTTCTTTGAGGAAAACAATACTGCATACATAGTAATGGAGTACCTGAAGGGTTGTAATCTAAAAGAATATTTGAAGGACTCAAATAATTCTATATCCTTTGAGCTGATAAAACGTATGGCAGATAATATCTGTGATGCACTTAGGGATGTTCACTCGATAGGAATGGTTCATAGAGATATAAGTCCGGACAACATATTTCTTTGTAACGATGGCACCTTCAAGCTGATTGATTTCGGAGCAGTGAAGCAAAGCATAAATGATTCCAATCTATCTGAGACGGTTGTACTTAAGCATGGTTATGCACCTGTTGAACAGTATTCAAAAAGCGGTAATATAGGACCTTGGACTGATATCTATGCACTTAGTGCAACTATTTACAGACTGGCAACAGGAAATGTTCCACCAGAGTCGATAGACAGACTATCCTCTGATAATATGCTGCCACCAAAGGCGATAAATAATCAACTGCCAAGGAATTTCAGCAATACTGTCATGAAGGGTATGGCGGTTCAGATTACTGACAGATATCAGAGAATAGAAGACTTTAAAATGGATCTCTTTAGAAGTGACACATCGGGCGTTTCTGCGATTTCTTCAGGGGCAAGGAGTGTTACACCAACACCTATTTACCAACCGCCGATACCTCCGAGACCTGTAACTCCACCTTCACCACCTCCTAGTGATGATCCTAGTGGTTTCTTTAGTGGTGCTGCCGGAATAATACTTGTTTCGCTGATAGCACTTATAATCACTGCATCATTAATAGTATTTGTTATATTTGTAAAAGATGATTCTTCGACAGATACGGGAGATACGGGAAGTACAGGCGTTTCCACAGGCTATGGTGATGAACCGACTGATCAGACGACTGACGTCACGACGGTTCAAACAACAGAAGCGACAACTGAGGCAACAACAGAAGCTGTTGATAAAGAGTTTAAGATAAGCGAAATCAAGGCCAATACAGACGAAAATGACACCAGTACATATCAGGATAAATTTGAGCATGGTGTAAAGTGGGTACATTTCTATTGGACTCTCGATTCTGCACCGGAGGATATTGAGTATAAAGTTGAAGTAGACTATAACGTCTCGGAAACACAAAGAACTACCGGAGAAATGGTTCTGTCCGGAAACTATAAAAAAGGACAGACAACAGACTTTACGGTTTATGGTAATAAAAAGGATGACCCTAAAGAGCTGTATCCGGAGTATATAAACTTAAGGGTATATAATGCAAAAACTGATGAATATCTAGGTTCAAAAACCGTTCAGATTCTTGATTAGAGGAGGTAAGGGAAATGCTAAGTATGATAGACATATGTATGGATGGAAGCCATAAAAAGTATGATCTAAATAGCTATGGAAAGGAAGTTGTAAGCTTTGGAAGGAGTTCTGAATGTGATATTCAGATACCTAAGAATTACATATCAAGAGTACATGGTTGCTTCTATCTGGAGAACGGAGAATGGTTCATAAAGGATATGGAGAGTACTAATGGTATATACTATAATTCCAATAAGATAGGGGCTCTGAGAATGGCGGTTGGAACTGTTAAGATAGCGAAGAATACAAGCTCTCAGGATTTTGTCACTATATCGATGCCTTTAGTGGGTTATAACCAAAATTCCGGCTTTGGTCAGGCAGCGGCCGCTGCATATCAGGCTCCTCAAGGATCTATGCAACAGCTCCAGGGACAGCCTCAGTTCCAGCAACCACAGATGCAGCAGTACCAGCCACAGAGACAGATGAATCAGTATGCAAATGGAAGAGCCGGGATGAGCCAGGGAGCTTCTTCGGGAATGGGACTTAAGATCACTATGATAATAGTATCATCATTACTTTTAGTTTCGTGTTTCTTCCCATTTTTCGGAGCAGGTGGCGGCTGGGATGGTTATATAGATAAGTATACAAGCAGAAATCTTTTTAATTCAAAAATACTGATATTCGGAATACTCATTGTTGTTAATTCGTTGCTTTTGATTGCAAATGGAATATTTAACAGAGTATACGGATTAAATATCACAGCTTTGATATTTGCAATTTTCTGCCCGATAATTACAATCATTGCGTTAGTTGTAGTAAAGGGTGCAACATTTGGACTTTTAAAAGCAAGCTGGGGATTCTACGTTGTTCTTCTTTTAGGAATTGCATCGATAGTTCTGGCAGCTATAAATATCTCCCAGACATCGAAGGCCAGAAAAGCCTCTATGATGGGATATGGGCGATAAAAGCTTCTATCCTGTCAAGAGCTTCTCTTAGCTGGTCAATTGAATAAGCATATGAAATACGAATAAAGCCTTCGCCTGAGTTTCCGAATGCAGTTCCGGGAACGACGGCGAGCTTTTGTTCTTTAAGGAGCTTTTCAGCAAACTCCTCCGAGGACATTCCAAAACGAGAGATGTTCGGGAATATATAGAATGCGCCCAGAGGTTCGAAAGCAGGCATGTTCATATCAGTAAGACGCTTAAACAGATAGCGCCTTCTTTCATCATAGGATTTCTTCATTATTGCGACATCCTTGTCGCCGTTTTTCAATGCTTCGATTGCAGCATACTGGCTTGTTGTCGGAGCACACATTATACAGAACTGATGGATCTTTGTCATTACTGAAGCAATCGCTTCAGGGGCGAGTGCATAGCCAAGTCTCCAGCCTGTCATTGCAAAGGCCTTCGAAAAACCGTTTATTACGATAGTTCTTTCCTTCATACCGGGGATAGATGCAATAGAACAGTGCCCCTGCTTTCCGTAGGTCAGCTCAGAGTATATCTCATCAGAAATAACATAGAGATCATGCTCTATGGCGAGTTTTGCGATAGGCTCGAGATCACTTCTGGTCATTATTGCACCTGTAGGATTATTTGGGAATGACAGAATAAGAACCTTGGTTTTATCTGTAATTGCTTCCTTAAGCTCCTCAGCAGTAAGCTTGAAACAGTTTTCATTCTTGAGATCAATAGTTATCGGAACACCACCTGCGAGACTAACACAAGGTACATAGGAAACATAGCTTGGCTCCGGAATAATAACCTCATCCCCCGGATTAAGCATAGCTCTAAGTGCAAGATCTATTCCCTCAGATCCACCGACAGTTATGAGACATTGATTTGCTGCATTATAAAATATGTTATATTTACGTCCATACCATTTGCAGATTTCTTCTCTCAGCTCCATCAAACCGCTGTTTGATGTGTAGTAGGTTTTTCCTTTTTCAAGTGAGTAAATACCTTCATCTACAACGTGCCAAGGGGTATCAAAATCAGGCTCTCCAACGCCGAGTGAGATAGCATCAGGCATCTCACTTACAACATCAAAGAACTTTCTTATTCCTGAAGGTTTTATATTGTTAGCTGTCTCACATAGAGATCTCATTTCAATTCTCCTTTATGCCATTACCTGGATTCTTTCGTCGTCATCAGGACCATCAGTCATCTCAACGTTGTGATCCTTGTATTTTTTCAGAACAAAAAAAGTTGCTGTAGAAACTACTGTGTCCATAGCTGCTATTTTTTCATAAACAAATCGGGAGATCTCTCTAAGTGACTCTCCTTCAATAGTGAGTATCAGATCGTAGCTCGCTCCGGACATAAGATATACAGAGTTTACCTCGTCAAATTTACTTATTCTTGTTGCAATTCTGTCAAAGCCCTCTCCGCGTACAGGAGATATCTTTACTCCTATCTGAGCTGTGACAGTTTCCTTGTTTACCTTTTCCCAGTCAACAAGTGCGTGATAACCACAAATGATCTTTTCTTTTTCCATAGTTTTTATTTCTTTTTCAACAGTGCTTTCGTCGAGATTCAGCATAGCGGCTATCTCGCCTGCAGAAAGTCTGCTGTTTTTTTCAAGAAGCTCAAGTATTTCAGTTCTCATATATCTGTTCCTCTCTTATATCTATTTCTCGTATATCTATTCTCAACTTAATTGGATGCATTAACAAGTATCTGTGTTTCACCGGAATGAGTTGCATCTTCAGATGCCTTCTTGAGTGTGAAGACAAATTCGGAGCCTTCTCCTTCTGTACTGGATACATCAATTGTTTCGTTATGTGCTTTTATTATTTCCTTCGTTATAGCAAGACCAAGTCCTGTTCCGGCTTTATCTTTACCTCTGCTGGTATCGTCCTTATAGAATCTTGTCCATATCTTCTTCTGGGTCTCTTCGCTCATACCGATACCTTCATCACGGACAGAAACCTGAAGCTTTTCACCCTTTTCAACGATGGTTATGTATATATTTTTTCCACCGGGAGTGAACTTGATCGCGTTATCAATCAGATTGTAAACTACCTGTTGTATCTTGGTCTTATCAGCTGTTACAACCGTAACCTCTGCATGGTTATTTAAGTAAATAGCTATATTTCGGTCGATACATTTTATTTCAAATGTATTTAAGGTTGTACGTATTATATCTATGAAATCAAAATCCGTCAGGTTCAGATAAGGCCCATATATCTCGAGTCTGTTCAGATCAAGAAGTCCCTGTGTCAGCTTGGTCAGACGGTTTGTCTCATCAAGAACTATATTCAGATATCTATCCTGTTTTTCAGGTGGAATTGTACCATCCTGAATAGCAGTGACATATCCTTTTATAGAGGTGAGCGGACTTCTGAAATCGTGAGAGATATTGGAGATAAACTCGTGTCTGTATTCTTCAAGCTTTGAAAGTTCGGAGGCCATGTATTCCATTGAATCAGCCAGCTGGCCTATCTCATCGTCAGATGAGATCTCAGTCTTAACGTCGAAGTCTCCCTTTGAATAATCCTGTGCAACCTCAGCCAGTTTCTTTATAGGTCTAAGGACCTTATGGGAAATTATCTGAATCAGAGCAAAGGCTATGATGATAATTACCAGACATGGAATAAAGCTGATGCTGTAGATATTTCTCAGCGCTTTGTTTATATCCTCAGTAGAGGAATGAATGATAATCGAGCCAAGGAAAAATCGGGTGTTAGTATCTGTTTTTGGATCATAGTTGTTTATATAGATAGGTGCATTTACAGAAATAACGTTTGTGTTGTATACACCATGAAAATCAGAAACTTTTGCATTTTTTTTCTTAATATCAAAATCCTTATCCAGACTGTAAATGCTTGAAGGAAGCTTTTTGAGGATAGCAATAGTTGATTTATCTATGGTTGCTGTTTCAATATCGACTTTAGTCAGGTCATCAAAATAACCGGACGTTGCAATGAAACGTCCATGTTCATCTACATACCATATATCTGACTGCAGTGTTTCTGAATAGTAATCAAAATAAGATGCAAGATCGGACGCAGAGATATTACCGGATTTGTAATCAATAATAGTCTGACTTGCAATAAGAGTTGCTTCGTTTGTTAGTGTAGTCTGCTTTTCCGAAATAAGAGATTTTCTCGTAAAAAACGAAATAAAGAATATAATAAAAACAAATGATACTATAAGTATCAGAAGGAAAGCCAGATATATTCTGTCCAGTACGGAATGTTGCATAATACTACCTCGAAATCACTTCAAATTTGTAACCGATTCGATAAACTGTCTGTATAGACCAGTTATAATTATTCTTCAGCTTTTCACGGAGTCTCTTTATATGAACGTCAACGGTTCTTGTATCTCCGATAAAGTCATATCCCCAAAGCTGGTTTAGAAGCTGGTCTCTTGTAAAAACCTGATTTGGATGTGAAGCAAGGAAGTAGAGCAGCTCCAGTTCCTTTGGAGGCATATCAAGAGGCGCATCATTAAATGTAACTGTGTAGTTTGATATATTAACGATAAGGTGGTCAAACTCAACAAAATCACCTGTATGCTCGAAATCATTTTCATTAACAGGCTCTTCTGATTTTGAAGTTCCGGCACGCCTTAAAACAGCGCTCACTCTGGCTATCATTTCGTTTGAATCAAAAGGCTTTACGATATAATCATCGGCACCCATCTTGAGACCGAGAACCTTATCGAAAACCTCGCCCTTAGCAGAAAGCATGATAATAGGGACATCCCTTGTCTTTCTGATCTGCTGGCAGGTTTCGTAGCCGTCAATTCCCGGAAGCATTATATCAAGAAGTATAAGATCCGGATTATAGACCTCAACTATTTTCAGGGCTTCTTCGCCGCTGCCGGCTGTTTCTGTATCATACTGCTCCTTTTCAAGATACAGTGAGATAAGCTCAGCTATATTTTCATCATCATCAACTATAAGAACTTTTTGTTTTAACATATCCCTCTCCTTTAATTTGTTCGAAGAAAGGTGTGATAGAAGCTTACTTAAATGTAACTATGGTAACTCCAGCATCTCCCTCTCCGAATTCCCCTTTTCTGAAATCCTTCACAAAGCTTTTTCTTTTCAAATAATTCCAAATACCGGTTCTCAGAGCACCTGTTCCCTTACCATGTATGATTGTCACCTGTTCAACATGTGTGAGCAGTGCATCATCCAGGTACTTATCAAGTGCTGCGATTGCTTCGTCGACTGTTTTACCAAGCAGATTGATCTCAGGCTTAAATGTAAGTGCAACTCCTGATGATGAGTTTCCTGCCTGCTTGTATTTCTTCTGTACTTCCTTTATTCCCTCGGTCTTTTCCTCTATAATGAGAAGGTCGTTCGCCGGGAACCTGGAAGTTAGTATTCCCATTTCTACAAGGAAGAGCCCCTTTGAATCAGCAAGCTCAACGATATGTCCATCTACATTCAGGCTTAGAACTCTGACTCTGTCACCTATACTAAAGTCGCCTGCTTTATGGCCGGAGCTTTGTATCTGTTTTTCTTCCTTGCTTGTGAACTTGTCACGTTTGTTTCTTATGTCAGATCTCTTCTTCTCCATATCACGAGCATCAACAGAAGAAGGGTTCTTCAACCATTTATTATAGCTTTTTATTGCGTCATCGGCAACAGACTTTGCATCTTCAAGGATTTCTCGTGCTTCTATACGCGCCTTTTCGAGAATCTCTTCTTTCTTGGTGTCGAGCTTTTCTTCTTTTTCGGAAAGCCTTTGAAGAAGCTGCTTCTGGGAGCGTTCTTCTATTTCAAGCTCATTTTTAAGTCGCGTTGCCTCTTTTTCTGACTCCTCAAGCTGAGCGATAATACGCTCCATATTCTTTTGTTCTTCGTCGATGTTCTTCTTGCCGGCATCGATTATATCATCAGGCATTCCCAGTCTTTTAGCGATGGCAAATGCATTTGAAGATCCCGGAATACCTATCATAAGTCTGTATGTAGGCTTGAGGGATTTTATATCAAATTCGCAGGATGCATTTTCAACTCCTTCAGTTGCAATAGCATAGGTTTTAAGCTCAGTATAGTGAGTTGTGGCCATAACGCGGGCACCCTTAGTCTTTAGGCTCTCAAGGATAGAGATGGCAAGTGCGGCACCCTCAGTTGGATCGGTTCCACCACCGGGCTCATCAAAAAGAACAAGTGAACCGGCTGTTGCATGCTTAACGATATATATGATATTTGTCATATGCGATGAGAAGGTCGAGAGACTGAGCTCGATGCTTTGCTCATCACCGATATCTGCAAATACGTCATCAAAAACCGAAAGTCTGCTTCCATCCATAGCAGGTATGTGAAGTCCGGCCTGGCCCATAAGAGTGAGAAGACCGAGAGTCTTTAATGACACAGTCTTACCACCGGTATTAGGACCTGTAATTATAAGAAGATTGTAATTATCCCCAAGAGTCAGGTCGATAGGAACAGCGGTGCTCTTTTCCAGAAGCGGATGAACAGCTCGCTTCAGCTCGACTATACCATCGTCGTTAAAAACAGGCTCTGTTGCATCGATTGCGGCAGCATACTTAGCCTTTGCAAAACAAAAATCAAGCTCAATGAGTGTCTTGTAGTTTATATATATTTCCTCTCTGACAGGAGTGAGCATAGCACTCAGGTCTGAGAGTATTTTCTCGATTTCAAGTAACTCATCATTATGAAGCTCCTGAATACTGTTGTTTATCTCTACAACCTGCATCGGTTCAATAAAAACAGTAGAACCTGTTGCTGAGCGGTCGTGAACCATTCCCGGAAATGCATTTTTATGCTCTATTTTTACAGGGATACAGTATCTGCCATTACGCATAGTAATAAGAGCATCCATGAGCATATCACGGTTGCTGGAGCTCTTGATCATTTTGTTCAGAACGTTATGAACCTCTGCCTCTGAGGAAGTGATTTTTCTTCTGATAGCCTTGAGGTTACCTGAAGCATCGTCAGCTATTTCGTCAGAGGAGATGATACAGCGTCTTATCTCACTTGATATATCCTCCAGTGGAAGCAGCTCATCAAAAAGAGGAGTAAGTGAATCAAAGACCTTGTGTTCACTATCCTCATCTGAGCCTGCTATCTCACCATATTTTTTAACTTCAGAAGCTGCCTCAAGAAGAGCTGCCATATCCAAAAGCTCAGATGCAGACAGAGTTGAGTCGATTTCAAGAAGCTTCAGGGATTCTTTTATATTCTTTATTCCGGAAAAAGAAACCTGGCCATACTTCTCAAGTCTAACAAATGCATCACGAGTATTTTGCTGCAGCTGCTCGATCTTGTTTCTGTCATTATAAGGTCGAAGACCTGCAACCTTTCTCTTGGCATCCTCTGTTACAGCATAGTCTGAAAGCTGATCCAGTATCTTATTAAATTCAAGTACACGTATTGAGCGTTTATTCATAATAAAAAAGTACTCCAATATATATTTGTTGCTAACCCTCATTTTATAACAGATTTAGCGTAAGTGTCAAAATACATCATTCTTTTTTAGAGGTGGGCTAAAGATAAACTCTTTTAACTAGCATAAATGTAGAGTTCTTGCTATAATATGACATTATATCTAAATAGAAAGGCACATTAGCATGAATTATATAAATACGCTCCGCGAAGGAGATAATATCTCAGAGGTTTATTTCTGCAAACAAAAGGTGGTTGCCCAGTCAAAGAATGGAAAGACTTATTACAGTCTCGTGCTTCAGGACAAGACCGGAACTCTGGATGCAAAGGTCTGGGATCTGTCAAATGCGATAGCACATTTTGAAGCTATGGACTTTATCAAGGTTGATGGCCAGATAACTGTTTATAACAACAGTCTTCAGATGAATGTAAGGCGTATACAGAAGGCGCAGGAAGGCACCTATGATGAGTCAGAATATATGCCATATACGAAATATAACGTAGAAGAGATGTATACAGAGCTTCTCGGTTTTGTAAACAGTGTAAAGAACGAATATCTGAGCAGGCTGTTAAAGAGCTTTTTTGTGGATGATGAAAACTTCGCAAAGAGGTTCAAGAAGCATAGTGCTGCAAAGGCTGTTCATCACAACTTTATCGGTGGACTTCTTCAGCATACACTGGCAGTTACCAAGATGTGTGACTTCCTTGCTTCGTCATATGACATAATCAACAGAGATCTGTTAATAACCGCATCCATATGCCACGATATAGGTAAGCTGCACGAGCTTTCAAAGTTCCCTGAGAATGATTATACTGATGAGGGAAATCTCCTGGGACATATAGTTATGGGAGCAATGATGGTGAGAGATAAAGCAAATGAAATAGAAGGCTTCCCACCACTTCTTCAGAGTGAGCTTGAGCACTGTATACTTGCTCATCATGGAGAGCTTGAGTATGGATCACCAAAGAAACCACAGCTTGTAGAAGCAGTAGCTCTTTCCTTTGCAGACAACACAGATGCCAAGATGGAAAGCTTCAGAGCAGAAGCGGAGAGCTCAGTAACCGAGACTGGCTGGATCGGATACAGCAAGTGGTTTGATTCAAATATAAGAAAAACTACTGTTTAGGTTTTATTGAGTTATATGTGACATCTACGTTATTTATATAGAAAAAGGAGACAAAAAAATGGGTAAGTATTTCGGTACAGACGGCTTCAGAGGAGAGGCAAATGAAAACCTCACCGCTGACCACGCGTATAAGGTAGGAAGATTTCTCGGATGGTACTATGGAGAGGTAAAGCGTCAGGCAGGCCTTACCAATGTAACTCCGAAGGTTGTTATCGGAAAGGATACAAGACGTTCCAGCTATATGTTTGAGTATTCTCTCGTTGCCGGACTTGTTGCTTCCGGAGCAGATGCATATATGCTTCACGTTACAACAACTCCTTCAGTTGCTTACGTTACAAAGGTTGACGGCTTCGACTGTGGAATCATGATCTCAGCAAGCCACAATCCTTACTATGATAACGGAATCAAGCTCATCAACTCACAGGGTGAGAAGATGGAAGAGGATACAATAGAGATAATCGAGTCTTATCTGGATGGCGAGCTGGAGCTGTTCGGACAGAAGTGGGAAACGCTTCCTTTTGCAAAGAGAGAACAGATTGGATGCACAGTTGACTATGTATCCGGACGTAACAGGTATATCGGATATCTGATATCTCTCGGACTTTATTCCTTCAAGGATATGAAGGTTGCGCTTGATTGTGCAAACGGAGCTTCCTGGAATATCGCAAAGTCTGTATTTGATGCACTTGGTGCAAAGACATATGTTATCAACGCTGCACCTGATGGAACAAACATCAACCGCGACGCAGGATCAACACATATCGAAGGACTTCAGAAGTATGTTGTTGATAACGGATTAGATGTAGGCTTCGCTTACGATGGAGATGCTGACAGATGTCTCGCGGTAGATGAGAAGGGAAATGTTGTCGACGGAGATGCAATCCTCTATGTCTGTGGCGTGTATCTCAAAGAAAAGGGCGAGCTGATGAACAACACAGTTGTTACAACAGTTATGTCTAACTTCGGCCTGTATAAAGCATTTGACGAAGCTGGTATCGACTACGCGAAAACAGCAGTTGGTGATAAGTATGTTTATGAATATATGTCACAGAACGGATGCCGTATAGGTGGCGAGCAGTCGGGACATATCATCTATTCAAAGTATGCAACAACAGGTGACGGAATTCTTACTTCACTTAAACTAATGGAGGTTATGCTTGCAGCTAAGAAGCCTCTTTCAGAGCTTACAGCTCCGTTTACTGTATATCCTCAGGTGCTTGAGAATGTAAGAGTAACAGATAAGAAGGCTGCACAGGATGACGAAGCTGTTCAGGCTAAGGTTAAGGAGGTTGCTGATGCTCTGGGTGCATCAGGACGTATCCTCGTTCGTGAGTCAGGAACAGAACCTCTCGTTCGTGTAATGGTTGAGGCAGAGACAAAAGAAGAGTGTCAGAAGTACGTAGACATGGTTGTAAATGTAATAAAAGAAAAAGGCTATGCAGTCTGAATCGACTGCATGCCTTTCATCACAGCTTGACGCTGTAGTCAGAGGCATATACCTTTTTTGTATCCTCGCTTGTGTTGTAAGAACCGTCAAAGCAGAACTCTTTGGACCAGGTCATAAAGTATGCCCATGGGATACGGCTTTCCTTAAGCTTATCCATATCCGGCATATATCCTATTTCTGTTAATGCACATACTTTACTGGTGGTTGTATCAGCCACCAGTTTTTTATATCTGTCAGCATAATCTGTATATTCTTTTCCTGGAAGATATATATCCCAACCGATTACATCAACATAGTCATCTCCCGGATAGGATTCCTTTGTAGGTGAACTCCAGACCCAGAGCAGGTTGTCGAGGTGGTACTCATCCACATAGAGATGATACATCAGAAGGTAAAGCTCTTTAGCAACCTCGCCGCCTTTTTTGCCCCACCAGAACCAGTCTCCCTCAACCTCGTGGAAAGGTCTCCAGAGTATCGGGATATTCTTTTCTTTAAATGGAATCAAAAGCTCAGCTATATGACGTAGATCTGAGAAGAAAGCTTCTCGTTCAGGCGAACCATCTATCAGAACCTTTGAGGCATCAAAATCAGTATGCTTTGAATAAAAGGCCTTATCTCTACCTCCAATCGGAGAGAACCAATGAAAGCAGAAGGTTAGGATTGAGTCTGTAGACTCAGCAATTTTCATAGCGGTATCCAGAGTATCCCTGTTCTCGTAAACCTCTGTCAGACACTCTTCACTGGCATCATCATAATTGATATTCGGACTATATGAAAGAAGCTCAAAGCCTACAAGCTTAGGGAAGTGCCCTGTAAGCTCATGTATATAGTGATACTCCTCCATAGGATTTGTCTGAGTATGCTGGCCGGTGATTATTGCATTTCCGGCAGTATCTACCAGATATTCAAGAAGCTGCCTCGCTTCGGGAGAGGCATTTTTATTTACAGGAATCTTGTCATAATTCATAGGCTTACCTCCCAGATTACTTACATTGTGTCATAAGGTGATTATAAATTATTTGATAAAATATTTCTATCTCAAAAAAAAAGCAAAACGGGAACAGTTCAGAGAACTGTTCCCGTTAATGTTTGGTAATGTTTACTATCCTTCGATAGCGATTGTTTTCTTTTCAGGGATTTTAGCGGCTTCCTTCTTTGGAATGCTTAGCTTAAGGACTCCATCTTCGTACTTGGCCTTGATCTCATCATCGGTCACTTCCTCACCTACATAGAAGCTTCTCTGCATGGATCCCGAATAACGTTCGCGTCTTATAAGCTTGCTCTTTTCGTCCTTCTTCTCTTCATCCAGTCCCTTGGCTGCACTTACAGACAGATAGCCATTCTCCAGTGTCAGCTTGATCTCATCCTTCTTAAATCCAGGCAGATCAATATCCAGTTCATAGCCATTTTCATGCTCATGGACATCAGTCTTCATAACCTGGGCTGCTCGCTTTCCGTAAAGCTTTCGATCTACATCTCCGAAATCCATCTTCGGAAAATCAAGCCATTCATCCAATAAATTCTCTCCAAAAATACTTGGTAACAACATAAGTCATTCCTCCTTCTCAAGAAAAATATATGATAATAAATCTCATGAGCAAGGGAAGGAGCGTTTGGATTCTTCATCGGAATCTTCTCTATTCCTTTGTTCTGACTATGTTATAGCACTATTTGTTAGCACTGTCAAGAGGTGAGTGCTAATTATTTTTTAATAGCGCTATTATTATATTTTTGATACAATAGTTAACGGTTTATGGGAGTAAATCGTTGCTTTGCGAAACGAGTATACTATGGTATTAAATGGGTATAGCAGAAAGGGGAGAATCATGCGATTCAGACCATGTATAGATATTCATGATGGAAAAGTTAAACAGATAGTCGGCGGATCACTTAAGGATACTGTTGGTGCGGATACAAACTATGTATCGGAGCATGGAGCTGCTTACTTCGGAAGACTCTACAGAAATTGTAATGTTCCCGGTGGACATATCATTTTGCTGAATAAGGCAGGAACGAAGGAATATCTGGAGGATATAAGAGAAGCTTCGGATGCTATGAAGGAGTATCCGGGCGGCTTTATGATAGGAGGAGGAATAACGGAGGAAAATGCACTTGAGTTTATAGAGCTTGGTGCATCTCATGTTATCGTAACTTCCTATGTTTTCAGAGACGGGATGATTGACTATGACAGACTGAACGCTCTGGTACAGAAGGTCGGAAAGGACAAGCTGGTTCTTGATCTTTCGTGCAGAAAGAAAAAGACTGTTTCAAAGGATGGAACTGTATCAGAAGGTGGAACCGGTTCTGAGGATTATTATATAGTTACTGATAGATGGCAGAAATACACGGATGTAAAGGTGTGCCACGAGACGCTGGATGAACTGAGTGGATATGCTGACGAATTTCTGATTCATGGTGTTGATGTTGAAGGAAAGAAGAGTGGTGTAGACAAGAACCTTCTGCAAATCCTGGGTAGCTGGGAAGGAAATGTCCCAATAACCTACGCCGGTGGTGTGGCTTCATTTGAAGATATGGATACAGTCAGAGAACTCGGAAAAGGTCGTATAGATGTTACCATAGGAAGTGCACTTTCTATCTTTGGCGGAGATATGGACTTCCAGGAGGTTGTTAGTTATAAGGAGAATGGTAATGAGAATTAAGAGATGTGTTACATATATACTCGCTTCATGTATGATACTCGGACTCGTAGGCTGCGGGGATAAGAATTCATCGAAGGGTGATAGCAAAGAAGGTTCAACAAAAGCTTCTACCAGTGCAACTACTGATGATGCTGACAGTGCTGATTATCCTACAGAAAGCTCACTTAAGGGCGAGGGTCCGGCAGATCCTAAGGCTTCTGCAGGTGATGCAACAGCTGATAATTCCGCCCAGCTAAAGGACGGGGATGTTCTGGTTGATATTAACTTCGACGATAATGATGTCGATGGATTTATGACATATACAAATGGCGGTATCTGTGAGATATCTGCAAGTGATGGACAGCTTGTGGTAAACATCAAGAACTGCGGCGGACTGGACTATTCAAATCAGATCTACTGGGATGGCTATGCACTCAGTAAAAACTGTGTGTATACCTACAGCTTTGATATTTCCAGTGATATAGAGAGAAAAATAGAGTACCGTCATCAGATAAATGGCGGTGACTATCATGCATATCAGGGAGAGGTTATAGATATTGGCCCTGAGGTGACAAACTTCTCGGTTGATTTTGAGATGACCGAAGAGTCAGATCCTGCACCACGTATAGTTTTCAATATGGGTAAGATGGAGGATATGTCTTCTGATCCGGGTGAGCATAATATTTACATTGATAACATAAAGCTTGAGGTAAAGGATGCTTCAAATGCTATTGAGGTAGCTGCGCTTCCTTCGTATGTAAATGTAGCAGTTGATCAGATAGGTTATAAACCTGATGATGAAAAGATAGCAGTAGTAAAATCAGGAAGAACAGATGAAGAAGAGTTTATCATATGTGACGCAGCAACCAATGAAACTGTTTACGCAGGAAAGCTTGGTGAAGTGATACATGATTACGGCGCAGATCTGGATGTAAGACAGGCTGATTTTTCTGATTTTAAAACTGCGGGCGAATACTATGTATTTACAGAAGAGGGTGCAAGCTATAAGTTCAAGATAGAGGAAAATCCTTATGCGGATATATATAAGGACAGCGTAATGATGCTTACGAGGCAGCGTTGTGGTATGAAGCTGGATGCAGATCTCGCAGGAGACTTTGCGCACGAGGCATGTCATACAGGTGAGGCAAAGGTTTACGACGATCAGAGTAAATCGAAGGATGTATCCGGTGGATGGCATGATGCCGGTGACTATGGTAAGTATACAGTAGCCGGAGCGGTTACGATAGCAGACCTTCTTCTTGCGTATGAGGATTTCGGAGTAGATGCTGATGATATGGGAATCCCTGAAAGCGGAAATGGTATTCCGGATATACTTGACGAAGCAAAGTATGAGCTTGACTGGATGCTAAAGATGCAGGATGAGGAGTCAGGTGGAGTATATCACAAGGTTTCAACTCTGGTATTCCCTGAGACAATTATGCCTGAGGATGATACAGAGCAGCTTTACCTTGCGCCGATATCTGCGACTGCAACAGGAGACTTTTCTGCTATTATGGCAAAGGCAAGTGTTGTTTATAAGGATTTTGATCCGGACTTTAGTGCGAAAGCTTTAGAGGCATCAAAGAAAGCCTGGGATTATCTGGAATCGCTTGATTCATATAAAAGCTATAAGAATCCGAAGGAAATAACTACGGGTGAGTATCCTGATAAAAATGTATCAGATGAGAGATACTGGGCTACGGTTGAGTTATTCCTTGCAGGTGAGAGTGATAAGGCTGACGCCATAAAGGGCTTTCTTTCTGATGAAAGTCTTATGGATGGACTTGGCTGGGCAGACGTAGGCTTCTATGCAGATTATGATCTGGCAAAGAGTGGCGATAAGGAACTCGGCGAAACAGCTAAGAACCATATAATAAATGCTGTAACTGAGAAGGTTGAACAGTCAAAGAAGACAGGATATGATCTCTGCTTCGGAAGCAATTTCTATTGGGGCAGTAATATGGGGGTCGGAAATGACGGCGAGCTTCTCTATATGGCATACAAATTAACCGGTGATGAGCAGTACAAGACCCTTGCAAAGCATCAGCTTGATTATCTGCTTGGAACGAATGCTCTTGGATATTGCTTCGTTTCCGGCTATGGTACATTTTATCCTGAGAATCCTCATCACAGACCATCACAGGTTAAGGGCAAGGCGATGATAGGTATGCTTGCGGGTGGCCCTGATAAGAATCTTGAGGACCCATATGCAATAGCGGTTCTTACAGAGGAGAGTCCTGCAATGAGCTATGTGGATAATGCACAGAGCTACTCAACAAATGAGGTTACAATTTACTGGAATTCTCCGCTTATATATCTTCTTGCTGCAGAGCAGTGAAATCGTAGGGGTTGTTTGTAATGATAACTTTTAAGTATAAAATGAGAAAATACTTTGGGCGTAACTGGTCGTGGATAATATCCGCGGCCATTACTGCTGTTTTTATGCTGACTTTAATGATCACAGCTGAGGTTGCTCCGTTTGGAGAAAAATCCTTTACGCTTGTAGACAGCATACATCAATATATACCGTTTTTCAGTGATTATCAGAACAAGCTTAAAGCGGGTGAGAGTCTGTTCTTTACCTGGGACATAGGCTTTGGACAGAATTTCCTGTCACTTTTGCTTTACTATATGGCATCCCCTCTGAATCTCATTTTAGTCTTTATTGCCAGAGAAAATATCGTGGCTATGTTCTCTTTGCTTGTTGCTCTGAAGATAGTTATATCGGCAGGCGCATTTAGTTATTTCCTTTCAAGAAGGAAGGGGGCGCCGAAGAACAACACTCTGATAGTTGCAATGGGACTCGGCTATGCTCTGAATAACTATATGTGCGGCTACTTCTGGAATATTATGTGGCTCGACTGCATCATGGTATTTCCGCTTATAATTCTTGGCTTTGAAAGACTGGTCAATGACAGAGATCCGCGACTTTATATAGCTGCACTGTTCTACAGCCTATATGCTAATTATTACATCTCATTTATCATATGCATCTTTCTTGTTCTCTGGTTTTTTGTCAGAAGTCATAAAAATGTTAAAAAGTTCTTTACGGATGGGATTGTATTTGCGGGAAGCTCTCTTCTGGCGGCCGGAATGGCGGCACTTTCGCTGCTTATTGCATTTCTGGCTATTACAAAAACCTCGACTGCCGGCGCAGCTCTTCCAAAGGGAGAGTGGTACCAGAGCTTTTTCAATCTCCTTAAGGGTCAGTACTTCCTTACAAAGCCTATAAAAATGGATGTATTCGATGGAAAAGCCAATCTGTACTGCAGTACGCTTGCCATAATACTTCTGTTTATCTATATCTTTTCAAACAGGATAAAACCGGGAGAAAAAATAAGACATATACTTTTGGTTTTGTTTTTGCTTGCAAGTATGAATCACAGACTTCTCAATTTTATCTGGCATGGCTTCCATGATCAGTTTGGTATACCGAACAGATTCTCGTTTATTTATATATTTGTGATTCTTTATCTGGGCTACGAAGCGCTCATACGACTTAGAAAGACTCATATCGTTTCGGTTATGGCGGGCATTTTTGCGTCCTGCATACTTCTTGGGTTTGTGTATATGAAGGCCGGGCTGGATGGTCAGGTTGATAAGAAATATATGCTTCTTATCTCGTTTATCCTGATCCTTGTTTATGGCACACTGCTGATACTTAGAAAGCTTGACCTGATGCCTATAGTTGTTTCGACTGTTATTTTGTCGGTACTTATGGCAGCTGAGCTTATCTTAAATGGTGCTCTCGGCATCTCAAATAACGGACTCTGTGATATAGAGTATTATATGCAGTATTCAAAGCAGATGGAGGAGACTGTCGCCGAGGTCGATGAAATGGCCAAGGAGAAAGGACTTCTGTTCTACAGGCAGGATATCATCGAACCGATAATGATGGATGAGAATACCTATGATGGAATGAAGAGCATTGGTACATTTTGCTCAACTGCTAACGGAAGAGTTGTTGATACCATGGCTTATTTCGGTTTTTATACCGGTGAAAATGAGTATCTATATAAGGGTGCATGTCCGGTTACAAATGATATCTTTGGCGTGAGATATATCTATGTGAGAGATGGGGACTACTTCCCGTATGCTGACGAAATGAAGCTCGTGCTGGAGAAAGAGGGACTTAAGGTTTATGAAAATGAAAGTGCCCTTCCTCTTGCCTTCGGAGTAAGAGAAAATATAAACAGCTGGTCGTGTGGCAGCTTTAATGCGGCAAGTGTACTGGGGCATTTTGCAGAGTATGCTACGGGTTCTGAAGAGGTCTTCAGGATAGTCCATCCATTCTATGGAGTCGGTGGTGAAGGCTGTGAGGCGGTTTATGATCCGAAGTCGCCGGATGTTATAAGCTATTCAAATGGAACGGGAGATACAATAACTGTAAGGGGAACCTTTGTAGTAGGTGAAGAGGGTGAGTATTTCCTGAACGCAAGAGCTAATTATCTGGAAAAGCTGGATTATTATCTGAATGATAATCTTATGACTGCAGGAAGAAATCACGGTCAGATACTTTGTCTCGGTGATCTGAAGGAGGGAGACAGAGTAAACCTGGTAATGACATTTAACCAGAACTATTCTAAGAATGGTACGATTTCTATGTATATGTCTATGATCGACAGGACAGCACTGACTCAAATGAGAGCCTATCTTACGAAGAATAAGATGAAAATGCAGGAGGTTAAGGAGGATTATATCAAGGGAGAGGTGAACCTTGAAAAGAATCAGATCCTCTTTACTACAATTCCGTATGATGAGGGCTGGTCAGCTTATGTTGATGGTAAAAAGGTAAAGATTAATAACGAGACCAGAACATTTATTGAACTGGATGTTGGTGAAGGTGTTCACACGGTAGAGTTTAAGTTTGTTCCAAAGGGCTTTAAACCCGGACTTATAATCAGCATAATCTGCTGGATAGGATATATAGTGTTATTTGTCTTAATTCGTAAAAAAAAATACAAGATAAAGACACTAAATAATTGAAACGCTATATAAAATGGGTTATAATCAAAAGAGTTATTTTTAGAACGGAAAAAAAGATAAAATAGTATTGGAAGGGAAATGCAGTATGGATAATCTTAAGAAGATGGAGCCTCAAAAGCTTGCCATCGTAACAGCCGGAATAGTTGTTGTTTTAGGGCTTATAGGAGTTATCACCGGAAGCAAAGCTTTAGGCATTGTGGCGCTCTTGCTTCAGGCCGGCGTTGTTTTCTACATAATAGCATCAGGCTCAGAACAGGCTCAGGAAAGAACGCAGAGTGATAAGTACAGGAAGCTTTTCAAGAATCTTCCTATCGGATTTGCTCAGGCAAAGATAATTATGGATCCGTCAGGAACAGTAACAGGATATCAGGTTGAAGATGCGAACAACACATTTGGAAGCTATTTCAATCTTGACAGAGACGAGTTTGTCGGCAAGGTTCTCGGAGACAGCCACAAGGAAGTTCTTCAG
This sequence comes from uncultured Lachnospiraceae bacterium, assembly GCA_902774725.1. Classification (GTDB taxonomy): domain Bacteria; phylum Bacillota; class Clostridia; order Lachnospirales; family Lachnospiraceae; genus Eubacterium_Q. Next base: position 15,613 of record CACYJP010000002.1, on the reverse strand, counting down.
GATATAAATGCATGGTTTAAGGCATACAATACATCAGGAACCAGAGAGGGTGATCTGATGGATGTTGAGATAACTATGGAGAGTCTTGGTAAGGTCTTCAATACTGTTATGTATAAGTCAGAGGCTGACTATATAAATATGGTTGTTATTGATGTTACAGAGCAGAAGGAGACTGAGGCTAAGCTTTCAAAGGCTATCGAGGACGCAAATGCTGCTTACAAGACTCAGGCTGAGTTCCTTGCAAATATGAGCCACGAGATAAGAACACCTATCAACGGTATCCTTGGAATGATCCAGCTCACACTTATGGCTGATGATCTTCAGGCTGATTACAGAGATAACCTTATTACAGCAAAGAGCTGTGCAGATAATCTTCTTAGACTTATCAACGATATACTTGATATCAGTAAGCTTGAAGCCGGTAAGTATAAGATCAAGGAAGAGATATGTGATATCAAAGCATATATCGAGGAAACAGTTGCTGCTCATGTACCTGCAGCAAACGGAAAGAACATCGAGCTTGATCTTTCATTCGGTAACAACATACCAAAGCTTGTTCGTGCTGACGGACAGCGTATACAGCAGGTTCTTAACTGTCTGCTTTCAAATGCTATCAAGTTTACTTCAGATGGTGGAGTAAGAGTAAAGATAGCTGCACTCGATGATTCGGAAGATATGATAAGGCTTCGTATGGCAGTTGCAGATACCGGTATCGGAATCTCAGATGCAAATATGAGCAAGCTCTTCGTAAGATTCTCACAGGTTGATGGATCAGATACACGTAAGTATGGTGGTTCAGGACTTGGACTTGTTATATCAAAGCAGATAACAGAGCTTATGAACGGTACTATTTCTGTTCAGAGTAAAGAAGGAATCGGTTCTACATTTATCGTAGAGATCCCTATCAAGGTTGTTAAGGCAGCTGAAATAGAAGCTGAGGAAGAGACGGAGAAGGAAGATCCTGCTATCTATTCAATCAATAATGCAAATGGTAAGAATGCACGTATCCTTGTTGCTGAGGATGAGCCTGTTAATCAGCAGGTTATCGGAAAGCTTCTCGGTATGGCAGGCTTCTCCTATGATATCGCTGAGAATGGAGAGAAGGCAGTCGAGCTCTATAAAGAAAAGACCTATGACGCAGCTCTCTTTGATGTACAGATGCCTGTAATGGATGGTATCGCAGCTACTCAGGAGATAAGAAAGATAGAATCAGATAAGGGTAAGCCAAGGCTTCCTATCATTGCAGTTACTGCAAGAGCTATGTTCGGTGATAAGGAAAGAATCATGCAGAACCAGCTCGATGATTATATCGCTAAGCCATATAACTTAAATACTGTTGTTGATACACTGAATAAGTATATCAAGGACAAGGATGAGAAGTAAAAGACCTGTGAGCAAATATTATTTGCATACATGAATAACTTCAAGGATTGGATTACATAAGGTAGTTTACAGGCTACCCAAATGTTTAAAATCCGAACGTCATTTTTTACAAAAGATGTTGTAGGATTATCACAAAGAAAAAACTGAAAATTACTGAAAAAATGGAAATGTCAGTCATGGTCGGTCATGACCGGTCAAGAACGGGAACAGCATAAAGCTGCTCCCGTTTTTGTTTTTACACAAGACTATGTTTTTCGAAAAAAGTCATCTACCAGATATTGCAGATGACCTTTTTTTATGCCCTGAAATGTTTAATTTTTAAACGTTTAATAATTAAACGCCTGCAAAATAGACCGGTTGATTTTGCAGTGTTAACCTTTAAGCACCACCTCAGAAAGGAGGGCAGAAATGAAAACTTTTAACGTAGGCATAATTGATAAGGACCAGGAATATACCGGTGCACTTATGGACTACGCAAACGCCAGGAAAAAGCTGGGACTTAGATTGCTGGGATTTTCGGGGACTCGGGCGATCAAGGATTATATCAGTGTAGAAAACCTGGATTTGATCATTACTGATGACCTGCAGGGATTTTCAGAAAAAGATGATGGTTATGAATATATGGGAATAAAGACGGTTCTTTTTTCCGAGTATGGATACGAGTCTGAAAATGACGGAGTTAATGAAGGCAAAGTTACATACATATATAAATACCAAAGTGCTGAGAAGATCTGTAAGCAGATGAGAGATATGCTTCGTGTAGAAAAAAAGGATAAGAGGCAGGTGATAAGCTGCAAGGCGGTTTATTCTCCGCTTGGAAGGTGCGGAAAGACTACTCTTGCAAAAGCGCTGGCTGCTTCGGACGAAGTAAGGGGTGGATTATACGTGGCGATGGAGGATTTCGGAACTGAGGTTTCGAATCTGGGTAATGATCTGCTTTATCTGATAAAAACACGATCTACTCGAATTGAAGAAGAATTAGTTCAGCATATTACAGTCGAAAATGGACTACATGTTTTACATCTATCCGGAACGTACATTGATTCGCATGATGTAACAGCTGCGGATATTGATGTGATAAGAACTAGACTTCTTCAGCTAGGTAGATTCACGACCATAGTATTTGATATCGGAACCGCGGCGGTGAGTGATATATCAATTCTGGAATGCTTTGACAGACTGTATGTGCCGGTGTTGAGAGATGAGGTTTCAAAGGCAAAGTTTGAAGTGTTTTTAAAGCTTCTGAAGGATATGGATAAGAGGCAGATAATAACGGGCATGACGACAGTTGATGTTCCGGATGTTGATTATGATTCATCTGAAATGGTGAAAAAACTATGGGAAATAAAAAGGGATGATGGCGGAGACTAGTTATGAATACAGAAATCAAACAAAGGCTTAAGTCAGAAATAATCGAGAGGATGGATCTATCCGGTGAAATCCTGGATGAGGATGTTTGCAGAATAATTGATGACTGCATCGTTATGGAGTCCGGAAAAGCATATATACCACTAAAAGAAAAGGTTGAATTAAAAAATGAGCTTTTCAATTCTATCAGAAAGCTGGATGTTCTATCTGAGCTGATGGAAGTAGACGATATAACGGAAATAATGATAAATGGCCCGCACGATATTTTCTATGAAAAGAACGGTCGTCTTATAAGGTCAGAGAAGGAGTTTGAAAATGACGAAAGGCTGATGGTTGTCATTCAGCAGATAGTTGGGGAATCGAACAGAATGGTAAATGAATCCAGCCCTATAGTGGATGTGATTCTTAAGGACGGCTCAAGAGTAAATGTAGTTCTTAAAGGGATTTCGGTTGATGGTTCGGCTGTAACTATAAGGAGGTTTCCAAAGGAAATACTTGATATTCACAAGCTTGTGGAGCTTGGGGCTTTGGATGAGGAGCTGGTTGGATTTTTGGAGCTGTTAGTAAAGTCGGGGTACAACATATTTATTTCAGGCGGAACGGGTGCCGGCAAAACTACATTTCTCAATGCTCTTACAGAATTTATTCCCAAGGAGGAAAGGCTGATAACGATTGAGGATTCAGCTGAGCTTCAGGTTATCGGGATGGACAACCTCATAAGGCTTGAAGCAAGAAATGCCAATGTCGAAGGTAAAAATATGATTACAATCAGGGACCTGATCAAGTGCAGCCTTCGAATGAGACCGGACAGGATCGTGGTAGGAGAGGTCAGGGATGCGGCGGCGATTGATATGCTTCAGGCGATGAACACCGGACATGACGGAAGCATTTCTACCGGCCATGCAAACTCTGCGCACGAAATGCTTATGCGACTTGAAGCAATGGTGCTTATGGGGACTGATCTTCCACTAAAGGCGGTCAGAGGTCAGATAGCATCTGCAATAGATATAGTGATTCATCTGGGAAGGCTGAGGGACAGGAGCAGAAAGGTTTTGGAAATAAGGGAGGTTGTTGGATTGGAAGATGAAGAGATTATAACAAGAGAACTTTGGAGGTTTGAGGAAAAGGAAGGGAGTTCGGAGAAGGTGATCGGAGACTTTAGAAAGATAAATGATCTGTTAAATGTAAGAAAGCTGAAGGATGCCGGACTCCTCAGTGTGTATAGGGAGAGATATATGCAGTGAAAAATAATAGGGTGATTATACCGGCACTTTTTAAAGCATCGGTTATGGCGGTTTTGGTAGCTTTCGTTTTTTATAACAGACTTCTCGGTCTGATACCGGGGCTTCTGGTAGCAGTATATGTATTTAAGCTCCAAAAGAAAAGCTATGAGGAGAAGCAGAGAAGAAGAATACTACTTGAATTCAAAAATATGATCAATGCTATGCAAAGCTCTCTCGAGGCAGGCAATTCCATAGAAAGAGCAATTATATGTGCCGGAAAGGATATGCAGGATCTGTATGGAGACAAATCAGAGATTGTAAAACAGATCAAAATCATAGAGAAAAAACTCAGATTAAATATACCGCTTGAAACAGCTTTGGCAGAGATGGCAGAAGAGCTGGATCAAAGTGAGATATACGACTTTGTGGAGATAATATCTACGATTAAGCGGACCGGAGGAAATGCAGTAAGAATAATAAGAAATACAGTTGAGAAACTGACTGATGAGATAGAGCTGGATGCAGAACTGGAGGTTATGGTTGCAGCTAAAAAATACGAACAGCAGATAATGGTTTTTATGCCGGCGCTGATCGTTGTTTTTTTAAGGATGACTACTGATGGATTTATGGCACCGCTATACGGAAGCCCTCTCGGAATAATAATTATGTCAGTAGTCCTTCTTATAAATGTCGGTGCGGATCTTCTGGGACGAAGAATCGTAGATATAGGATAGATAAAAAACCGAGGAGTTAGTTAGGATGGATAGGAGGTAGCATGGTTAGATATATAACGCTTGCCATTCTGCTTATTATCTGCATATTGGCGATGATAAGCAGGAAATACTATAGCAAGTATAAAGCACTGAAAAATCCCTTCTGGTGCCTTGCAGATATGATAACAGAAAATCTACCGGGGCAATGGAAAAGCAAGGTGTCTGAAAGTGTAAGAAGGACAGATACGTACAATGTTCAAAAGCTTAAAGAAAAAACAGATGATTGGCTTATAAAGCTGGTTTATAAGATCCTGATGATGACTGTTTTATTGGTAGCTCTGACATTTGTTCTAACATTTGCTCCGGAAGCTAAGGAAGATTCTCAAAAGCTTAAAAGACCAGGAGTAGGAAGCCTTTCAAATCATGAGGAAATAGAGCTGCTTGATAAGGCAAACAATAAAAAAGAAAGCTTTGAGCTTGAGGTTCATTCAAGAGAGTATACAGAGGAGGAATTTAAAGAGAAGGCCGAGCAGTTTAAGAAGGAGATAGATAAAGAAATACTTGGAAAAAACAGATCGGCTGATGAAGTGATTTATGATTTGGTCTTACCGAAAAAGGATAAGACAGGAACGCTGAAGGCTGAGTGGGAAAGCAGCATGCCGACTATAGTTTCAACAGAGGGAAAGGTTGAAACGAAAAGCGTTAATGCATCGGAAAAGGTGAGTATAAAAGCAGTTATCAGTGATGAAAACTACCGTGACACATATGAAACCGAGATTACTGTAATAAAAGATAACAACATAAGCGACTCCGAAAAGGCAAAGCTCGAAATGCTAGAAATTGAAGTGGATAGTAGGTCAGAAAAGGAGCTTCTTATTCCTGAAAAAATAGGTGACATTGAGGTGAAAAGGGTAGTTGAAGATAACAATAAAAAGATATGGGAATTTCTTGTTTTCGGAACTCTGATAATCGGCCTCTGGGGGTATTACGGATTGTACAAGCTTAAGGAAAGAGGCCGCAAAAGAGAAGAAGAATTGGAGGAGCAGTATTACGGATTCGTTAATAGGATGAATATATACATCGGAGCGGGACTGACAATACAGAATTCTTTAAAAACAATAATAAAAAACAGAAATACAAAATATCTAAATGATGAGATCACATACACGCTGAATCGGATCAAGTCAGGTGAACCGGAAGCGAAGGCGTACATAGAGCTTGGGAAGAATCTGGGAACAGAGGAGTATACAAAGCTTATGTCGCTGATAAGCCAGAATCTGGAATACGGAAATTCGAATCTTATTAAACTGATGGATTCAGAAGTAAAGCTTAGTTTTTATCTTAAAAAAGAGAACATAAGAAAAAAGGGAGAAAAGGCTTCGGAGAAGTTGATTTTTCCAACCTTGATACTGATGTTTGTAGTAATGGTGATAGTGATGTATCCCGCATTTGTAGGGATGAATTAACCGAAAGAAGGAGGTAAAAACAGATGAGAGAATTATGTGAAAGAATCAAGACAAATATTAATTCAGTAAATGAGAGTAACAAGGGTGTGGCAGCGATTGAGGTGATACTTATATTGGTTGTAATAATCGGACTTGTGGTCATCTTTAAATCGCAGGCAATAGCACTGGTAACAAAGATATGGAATGCAATAACAGATAATGCCGGAAGTATTACGAGTTAAACGAAAATGAATCATAGGAGGATTTAGATTGGATGAGCAATAAAGGATATGTGACGGTCTTTCTATCGATTATGTTGGTTGTAATGCTTGTTATTTCAACTGCAGTTATTCATATAGTAGACCTTAGTGGAGCAAAGACAAAGCAGGTGACTGCAGTAAGTAGTGTTACATCTAGCGAGCTGGCTAATTACAACAGATTTATATTTGACCGTTACCATATCTTGTTGCTTGATGGTAACGCAGGAAATCGAGGCGAGGGTGCGCTTGAAGCTGAAATGGTAGAGCTTCTGAAGGAGGATTTGGGTGACGAATATCAGGTAAATGATATCGAGCTTTCCGGAAAAGTGCATCTTATGGATGATGATCTGGCTGAGTTTAAAAAGCAGATAAACGATAACTTTTTTTATGATGCTGCTGATTCAGGAATAGATCTGATTAAGGAGAAGACTTCCGGAAAGGACACACCGGTTGATGATGAAACTATTAACAGGATGGATAGTGATATCGCCGGTGAGCAGGAAGCAATAGAAAAAGAGGAAGAAAAGAAAAAACAGGAAGAAAACGAGGATGGAGAGCAGAGTGAAAACGAGGATGCGGGTCAGGAAGGAAATCAGCATGAGACAGAAGATAGTGAAGAGGTAAAGGATCCCAGGGATTCTCTGAAAGCATATACAGATGCTGGTCTGGCAGTAACTATTTTGCCTGATGATGTGAGTCTCAGCGAAAACATAGTTGATTATTCAGAGCTTCCTTCTTCCGGAAGGGCGGTTTCTGATTTTGAAGACGTAGATACAAGCTTTACTGATATCGACAGAATGAAAATCGATACGGGTAAAGGAGGCGGTTGGGGTGATGAGCTTACTACAGGTGCGGAGGCTCTTGTATATGCGAGAAAACATTTCAACTCTCTGACAGACAGAAAGTTTGATGACACTTATCTGAATCTTGAAATGGAGTATCTGATCGCCGGAAAGGAAACAGATGGAGCAAACTATAAATCGGTTGTTAACAGGATCCTTTTGATCAGGTTCGGAGTGAATTTTGCAAGCATAGTTTTGGACGTAAAAAAGATGTCGGAGTGCAGCATGGTTGCCTGGGGACTTACATGGTTTCTTCCGTTTTTGCAGCCGGTTGTGAAGTATCTTCTCGCAGGCTGCTGGGCATATATCGAGTCAATAGCTGATGTTTATCTTCTGCTTAGAGGTCATAAGGTTCCTTATATGAAAAATGAGGCAAATTGGGTTACTGATTTTGAAAGCCTGAGTCATATGGATGATTATCTGGATGAACCATCTGATGAGGAAACAGGACTTGATTATAACGACTACCTCACAATACTCATGGCAATCACCGGAGATGATCTATATTACAGGATGCTTGATGTTATGCAGATGAATGCAACTCAGGAAGGGACTGAAGGCAGTGAAACCTCGTTCAGGATGACAAATGCTATTACTGCATTTGGGGTGAATGCATCGATTAATTATAAGGGTAAAGAGTTTAATATCTATGAGGAGGCCGGATATTAATAAATTCCTGCTAAAGGGGAAAGAAATAATAAAAAAAGAAGTAAGTCTTAAGTGTGTGTGGGAACTTCTTTAGCAGGTTTTTATCTATGAGAAATAGTCATCGCCGGGCTAAGGATGGGGGCTGATCATTTGAACCAAAAGAATAATGTTTTAAAAAAAGTAAATCAAAGTAATGAAGGAAGCGTGTCTGTTGAGGCGGCTATAGGATTTCCTCTTTTCCTTTTTGTAATGCTTTTTTTTATATATCTCTCAAACATTTATACAGTGAGGGCGGCTGTCTATGAAGGGGCTGTAGAAACAACTGAGTATATGGCCGAATATGCATATCTGACTGACTGCTTCGAAGAGGCAAAGGTCATCGATTATCCGATGGTCAAGCTGAGATTTGATGAATATCTTGATTCGAAGTCGTTGGTGGAGAAATACGTAGTTGGTGGTGTAAATGGTGTCAGCTTTCTGGGATCAAGCTTCCCTGATGAGGACGGTTATATCGAGATGGAAGTAACGTACTTCATCAAAATAGATATACCAATAATAGGTTCTTTTAAACAGAAGTGCAGAGAACATATAAAGCAAAAAGCATATCTGGGTAGAGACGGTTATCTGGGAGAGGATGCTGATCAGGAAGAGGATGAGTATGTATTCGTTGCAAAGAATGGAGTGGTATATCACAAGTCCAGAAGCTGTACTTATCTGATGCCGAAAATAAGCACTGCTTTAAAGGAAAAAGCAAATGGATATAGAGCTTGTGAATATTGTGGAAAAAATGCAGGAGCGATTGTTTTTATCACTGAAGAAGGGAGAGGAAAAAGCTTAGTGAGGTAAATCTGCCGCCATGTTCCAAATGCGCGGGAAAGGGGCACTAATGAATAACAGAGGATATATGACCATAGAAGCCAGTGTGATAATTCCGATTGTATTATTTGGTATTTTTGCGACGATACTCGGACTCATGCTTGCATATGAAAGAGGCCATATAAAGGCTTCGGAGAACGAAAGACTCTACACCGTCCCACTTGAATATATAAGGAATGAAAATGTAGAAGAGTACCTTAATGCTGCTGACTATGAAAAAGGAATTGTTTGCGGTTCTGCAGCTGTGTCCTGCGGTTACAGTGGTCACAAAGCTACAGCTGAAGGGATACTTAGGGTAATAGATGAAAATGAAGTAAACAGTGGCAGGGAGATAGGTGTTTGTACAGACAGACTAAGGAGGTGGCAACTGTATGATGATACTTTCGCGGAATAAAGGGATAAGCAATTATTATGAGGTTTGTGATGTAGAGCTTTCGGGAAATTACGAAGAAAAGATGCTGATTTACAATCATATGAATTATCTTCCTGAAGCAGAGATAAGGACTCTGGATAATAACAAAAGTATGTATGTAAAGGTGGATGGATTCAGTCCGCTTTCAAATATATATGGCAGATGTGTGCCAACTATGCAGGATGTAATGGGGCTCGTGGGAGATATAAAAAACTGTATAAAGGAGATACGTGAATATCTGCTGAATCCCGCGTGCTTAGTACTTAATCTTAAGTATATCCTTTATGACGAGCAGACAAGGACTCATAAGTTTATTTATATACCAAATACCATAAGGGGCTTTAAAGATCAGATAAAACAGATGTTTGAAGAAATAATGAGGATCTTTGACCACAAAAACCGTGACGGTGTTGTTTTTCTTTATGAGATGTATAGCAGATTCCTTGTAGATAATTTTTCGCCTGATATTTTTTGTAAGGTTGTTGAAGAGTTTGAAGGTAGATTCGTAGAAGAAAGTGACAAAGGAATCGAGGGAAATAATTCTTTTTTTTCAGAGAGCAATGATTATACAGGTGATACAGAAGATAGCGATTATACATATGCTGAAGATGATTTTAAGGAACAAAAAAGCTTTTATATGCTGGCCAGTGCCGCTGCTGTTATCACATCAATTGTCCTTTTAATTATATTTGGCCCAAAATCCTTCAAGTTTTCAGCGGTGATAATAGCAGCTCTTATCATCTATATAATAACGGATTATTATCATTTGAAAAGTAAAGAAAGAAGGCCTGATATTCAAATAATTGAAGAGGGGAATGAAGCTGAAAAAACAGTTGTGAAACAGTATGAAAAACCGGCAGTGAAACATTATGAAAAGAAAGTAGCGCCACAATATGAAAAGCGAGTGGCGACACAATACGATAAACGGTTTGATAAACAGATTGATGAACAGTTTGAAATTCATAGTGAACCCGCACCGGATAGTTGGACAGACAGCACGACTGTTTTATCAAATGATGAGGAAGAAGGAGTCTCCAAGTTGATTCCTTGTGATGAAGGTTCGAAGGATCAGATATTTCTTATTGAGGGCGAAACCAAAATAGGAAGGCAGACATCTGTTTGCGATTACTGTATAAACGAACCTTCAATAAGCAGAGTGCATGCGATCATTGAAAAAATAGGAAACAAGCTTCTCATAAGAGACGCTGGATCGACTAACGGAACATACATAAATGATACCAGACTGGAGGAGAACAGACCGGTTGAGGCTGTATCAGGCGATATGATCAGCTTTGCAGGAGTCAGATATGAATGCAGATAGCAAATGAATACATTTAGGAGGATACAGTTTGAAAGATAGATATAGAAGTACAGTTGTAGTGTTGCTGACGGTGCTTCTGGTTGGTGCATTTGTCATATATTCGGGACTTGTAGACAGCCAGCTGGATGCAAAGGGGATGAGACATAAGGCGTCAGCTGGTGACGCTGCGATAATAGCAACTGATGGAGATGCGTATGAGGATGTTGAAATAAGACCGTTTATGACACCGGGGGATGCGATACTTTTTAATGACGAAGAATTATTATTTGCAAATGTTGCAGCTCCGGATTATCGTCCGGTTGGAAATATGCATCCTATGACGAACGATGCTGACTGGTGGTCTGCTGCAAAGAGCTATATAACATCTACATTTGGAGTTGTAGATGGACAGTATAATACGTCGGATACAGCTCCGCCGGCGGGGAGCATTTGGTGTGCAGGACTTGTTTCAAGAGTCATTAATAGTTCGTATCCTAACGGAGGCAAAATAGGAGTAACAGAAAGTGTAGATACTTTATATCATGAGATAACGGCATCAGGAGATTATGAGTTTATTGGTGAGGGATATGTTTCTGATTTTGTGGATGTGATTGAGAGCACAAAGGCCGGAGATATTATGCTGCTTATGGCCCCTACATCCGGAGGTGGCTGGAAATGGTCCCATACCAATCTGATCACATACTATGGTTATATATATAGCCAGGGTGCCGGTGGAAAAATCAGGATGAATTCCTTTGACAGCTATAACCAGTATGGTGCATATGATCCTACGCTTTCGTCGGGCTATTACTATTATATATACAGGTATAAAAGTGCACCGTCGTCTTATCTTGGACTAAAGAAGACAGGCTCTAAGACTGGAAATGCATATAACAACGTATGGTTTGAAGCGTATGATGAGTCCGGAAATTATCTTGGTGCTTATCTGACGGGAGCGGCAAGTGATGAAAGTGGAGGCTATGCATATTATCTGAGAAATTCTGAAGATGATGTCTCTTATGTGCAATCTGACGGAGGTATTCCTTTACCTGTAGGAAGTACAGTTTATCTGTATGAACAGGGCGTAAAATCCGGAAATAATTATGTGCTGCCAACAGGTGCATCAGGCTATGCCGGAATCAAGGGAACTGCATGGAATAAAGTTCGCGGACCGCAAAAGGAATACTATATAGAAGCTACTACGCTTAGCTATGATAATTGGACAGCTGCAAATGCATACAAGGTATCAGAGCCGGAGGACGAGGATTATGACCTGGAAGATGGAATAATTGATGAATTCCTTGGAAAACTATCCTTACAAAAAAAGACAAAAATTGAATATAACCTGTATGTGCAGGATAAGAATAGATTCTCGCTTGAAGGCGCCAGGTACCAGATTCAGTCTGAGGATGGAAAACTAAACTATTACCTTGAAACAGACTCTTCGGGAATTGCATACTTGCTGGATTCAAGTGGCAAAAGAACAACTAAGTCTACTATAGAAGATGTTCCTAAGGGCAGATACTTTTGTTGGGAAACAAAAGCAGGTAAGGGATATAAGATAGACAGCGAGTGTAGTGTAAATAATAAAAAAACTATTGTTATTAGTGACACAAGCATGGTTGGTGAGTTTGAGTCTAATGAGATACCGGAGGTAGGCTTCCGGGGTGGAATACAGCTGATTAAGAGATCGACGGAAAGCTTCACAGCAGGAAATAATAATTATGATTTAAAGGCTGAGTATACGGTATATAATTCTTCCGGAACAGAGGTTGGTAAAATCAACACTACTGAGCAGGGAACCGGATATATCGGTGGACTACCGGCCGGTAAATATACCATCAAAGAAACAAAGCCCGGAAAGGGATACACGCTGGACGAAACAGTTTATACAGCTGATGTGTCGCTTCCTGCTGCAGGAACATATATATATAAAGGTGTAGATTACAGTGCTGTATTTGATCCGGCTTTTTACAAAAGTAAATACTCGGATCTCTCTGGGTTAAGTAACGATGGCTTGCTGAAACATTTTGCAGAACATGGTCTGAATGAAGGTAGAAGAGCATCCGCTTATTTTGATGTAAGCTATTATTCCAGAAAAAAGGGACTCTCAAATTATGATGCATTTAAATACTATGTTGGTTTTGGAATGTACAGTAATGAGAGTGCATCGTCTGATGATTTTCTGAATCAGGAAATGACGCCCGGAGTTTATCAAAATAGTACTTCGAAGCCTGTTATTATTTCGGCTGAAAAGCCAGATGGTTTTAGGAATGGACTATCAATAGAAAAGTATGATAAATATTCCGGAAGAATGACTGTTGAAGGTGAAGGAAGTCTGGAAGGTGCTGAGTTCGAAGTTTCTTATTACGCAGTTGATACACTTGAAGGAATAGAAGAGAAAGAACCTGATAGCGTGTGGCACATATCTTCTATTAAAGATGAAAGTATTAATGAAAACACGAATGATAATGCGAATGAGGAAACAGTCGAGGAAGACAAATACGTAGCAAAGCTGTCTAATGTTTATATGTCGTCAGACTTTGAACAGTCTGAATTATATGCTGATAGCAATGGAAATATATTTGTTCCGTTTGGAGTGATCAAGATAGAGGAAATTACCTCGCCAATTGGATATACGATAAACAATGTGGTTTATGAAGTAGATGATAGTTCAAAATCAGAACCTATATATTTGCTTGTGAATAGTGAAAATACATTTTCAGGAAAGGTAAAGGTTTATGATGAGGCTATAAGAGGAAATATAAAGCTTGAGAAAAGAGACTATTCAGATGATAAGCCAATGTCCGGTGTAGAGTTTGAAGTTAAAAGTAATAAAACCGGAGAGTCTATTATAATTACTACTGATGAAAATGGATTTGCTACTACTGCGGGTTTATGGATGAGCTGCACAGATGATGGTGAAGAAGTAGAAAAAAAGGAAGGAGTCGGTGCTCTTCCTTATGGCGAGTACACTGTTACAGAGTTAAGATGTGAAGCGAATAAGGGAAAGCAGCTTGAACCGCCTATACTAATTAGGGTTGAAGAAGAGCTGACATATGATGTATATGATCCATCTAATAATGAACCTATAATAAGAAATGTGCCGCTGCCGGAAATAGGAACAATGGCCCATGAAAAGGATAGTGAGCTTGATACGATTGCTCTGTCAAAGGATGTCACATTTGTCGATACTGTTTCATATAAATATCTGAAATCGGATACAGAATATACCTTGCTCGGAAAGTTAATGATTAAAGATGAAAACGGTAAAGTGACCGAAATGCAAAAAGACGGAAAAAGTGTAACTGCTGTAAAAACATTTAAAACAGAATCCGGAAATGAAAAGAGTGTTTACGAAAAAAGTGGAAGTGTTGATGTTGTTTTTGAGGGAATTGATGTATCAGGACTCGAAGGAAAATCACTGGTGTTTTATGAATATCTTTATCTGGGAGACAGCACGGATGAAAATAAAGAATACGAAGGTTATGAGGATGAAAATATCTTTCCGGTTATACATGCAGATGATAATGATGAAAACCAAACACTGCATGTAGCAAAAATCGGTACAAAAGCCCATGGAAAGAGTTCGGATTCAAATACCATAACAAGGGGTAAGGATACTGTTATAGTTGATACTGTCAGATATGAAAATGTTTCAGTTGGTGAAACTTATGATATAGAAGGAGTGCTTTACGATAAGAAAACGGGAGAAGCTATACTTGTGGACGGAGAAGAGATAAAGGGTAAAGCTTCTTTTACGGCAGAGAATGCATCAGGAGAAACAGAAATAGAGTTTACCTTTGATTCGGAAAAGATTAACTCTTCTTCAATCGTTGTGTTTGAATCTATGTTTGATACGAAAGGAAGAGTAGTGGCAGAACATAAAGATATAAATGACGAAGATCAAACTATAGTAATAGAAGAAAAGACGGTAACCAAATCTGAAGAAAATGAAGACTTGGCTGATACCGAAAAAGCATCTTCAGAACTCTTGACCGGAAAGAATCCGAAAACAGGAGACAGCTTCACAGCAGTAGTAAGTATTTTATATATGATTATCTCCGGAATTATAATAGCGTTAATAGTGTATAAAAAGAGAAATAAAAAGGAATAATAAAAGGAAGAGTTAAGAGAATAATAAGAAAATGATTTAGGTAAAACTCGGGTGCTCAAAAAAGGGGATATTCACGTTAATGAATATCTCCTTTTTGTTAATTAAATTAACAGTAAAACGATGTTTTTAATGCTTGAAAAATGGGTTGGAAAAAAGATTATAAAAAAAGTTGAAAAAAGTTAATAAAAGTTGTTGACATAGAAAAACAGTTTTGCTATTATAGACAAAGTCGCTGGAAAAAAGCGACTACTTTTTACGAGCTTGAACGAATTGATCAAGTTTGAATAAATCATATATGGAGAGGTATCGAAGTGGTCATAACGAGGCGGTCTTGAAAACCGTTTGTCCGCAAGGGCACATGGGTTCGAATCCCATCCTCTCCGCTCTAACTAAATAAAAGTTAGTTCCTATCGAATCAGTTATTTGGAGAAGTACCCAAGTGGCTGAAGGGGCTCGCCTGGAAAGTGAGTAGGTCGTTAATAGCGGCGCGAGGGTTCAAATCCCTCCTTCTCCGTATTTCTTGGATAAACTATCCGAATGATTCGAATTTGGCACCTTGATTACAGAGTAATCAAGCAAGTCTGCTACGCAGCCTTGATAATGCTTCGCATTTTGTGTTTGTGACTTACCCCGAAAATTCTTTTAAGACAGTTCAACAAGGTTGAACATAAAGAATATTCGGAACTGAACGAATCAAAACCTAACAGTAAGTTTTGGAATGGTAAAACGTTAACGTTTAAACTATTGCAAGGACAAAATCTTTTTTGAGAGTTTGATCCTGGCTCAGGATAAACGCTGGCGGCGTGCTTAACACATGCAAGTCGAACGGGGTAATCCTCCCGAGAATTGATGAAGTTTACTTTTGATTGACTCATTTGGATTACTTAGTGGCGGACGGGTGAGTAACGCGTGGGAAACCTGCCTCACACTGGGGGATAGCAGTTGGAAACGACTGATAATACCGCATAAGCGCACAGCATCGCATGGTGCAGTGTGAAAAACTCCGGTGGTATAGGATGGTCCCGC
>CACYJP010000001.1 GCA_902774725.1 uncultured Lachnospiraceae bacterium | reverse complement strand
AGGGTCCGAACGAAGTGAGGATGCGTACTGCGAAGCAGGACCAGGACTTGTGAAGCAAGTCATGCAAGCACACGAAGTGTGATTGGCACATAGCTCTGGGATACGGCTCGAAGAGCCGAGGGTTCCCAGGGTCCGAACGAAGTGAGGATGCGTACTGCGAAGCAGGACCAGGACTTGTGAAGCAAGTCATGCAAGCACACGAAGTGTGATTGGCACATAGCTCTAGGATACGGCTCGAAGAGCCGAGGGTTTCCAGCGTACTGCGAAGGAGTAAGAGATGTATAAGATGAGCTCCGTAACAACCGGACTGGTTGCTACAAACTGTTTTACAATAATAAATGAGGATACGAAGGAAGCGATAATGATTGACGCAAGCGGCAATCCAAAGCACCTGCTTGAGGATATCGTAATCGCTGAAGCAAAGCCTGTTGCAATTCTTCTGACGCATGCACATTTTGATCATATTGATGCAGTTGATATGATAAGAAGTGAGTTTCCGGATATTGAGGTAATAATCGGAAAGAATGATGAAGAGCTGATGGGAAATCCGAATCTTAATCTGTCGATGGCATTTATGGGAGATCCTGTAAGTGTAAAGGCGGATAGAACAGTTAATGACGGTGAGGTGATAAACCTGATTGGAATTCGTATTGAATGTATAGAGGTTCCGGGGCATACAAAGGGTGGAATGTGCTATTATATGCCGGAGCTTAGTGCTCTTTTTGATGGCGATACACTTTTCCACGGAAGTGTCGGAAGATCAGACTTTCCAACGGGTGATTCTCAGCTGCTCTTAGATAGCATAAGAGGAAAGCTTTTTACACTTCCTGATGAGACTAAGGTTTTTCCGGGACATGATTCTGAGACCACTATTGGCTGGGAAAAGGAAAACAATATGTTTTTTCAATAAGAATGACGGAGTAGTCCCGCTTTATAATTTTGAGGCTAACACTCGTGACTTTAGTCATGAGATACAGCCTTTTTAACATGTGTATGTTTTGCCAAATACTGTAATTCTTCGTAAAGATGCGGTATAATAATACATACAGGAATATCTCTGTTCTGAGTCTTCAGAAAGGATAAAAACGTATGTATCTTACTATCAAACAGCAGATTAAACATCTGTCAAAAGATGATTACCGTACCATAAAGGAACTCTGTCATATAGCCAAGAACCTGACTAATGAAGCTATTTACAACATCCGTCAGCATTACTTTACTGAAGGCGAGTATCTGAGATACGAGAAGAACTATGTTCTGTTAAAAAACAGTCCTAACTACAAGGTTCTTAATTCAAACATGGCTCAGCAGATAATTAAGGAAGTTGATGGTTCTTTTAAATCATTCTTTGGACTGCTCAAACTTGCCAAAAAAGGTAAATATTCATTCAAAGACTGCAGACTTCCTCATTATATGCCAAAAGATGGTCATGCTACACTGGTCATTGGTTTTGTAAGAATTAATGGTAATAAGCTTATATTACCTTTTTCTCAAAGCTTTAAGAAAACTCATAAACCGGTTGAGATAACCATACCGCCTGTACTTGCAGATAAGAAGATCAAAGAGATACGTATCATTCCAAAAGCTGATGTCAGGTTCTTTGAAGTTCAGTATATCTACGAAGCTGAATGTATCCAAAGAAATCTCAATAAATCAAATGCACTGGCTCTTGATTTTGGAATAAACAATCTCGTTACAGCAGTATCTTCAACCGGTAGCAGTTTCATCATAGATGGCAGAAAACTTAAATCCATTAACCAATGGTTCAACAAGGAAAATTCTCATTTACAATCCATAAAAGATAAGCAGCATTTTGGTAAAAGACCTACAAACCGTCAAAAAGCTATAGCCAGGGACCGTAATAACAAAGTTAATGACTATATGAACAAAGCCGCACGTATGATAATAAATTACTGTATCAATAATGATATAGGTGTTCTTGTTGTTGGCTACAATGAAACATTTCAGCGTTCTTCTGATATCGGAAAAACCAACAATCAGACATTTGTTAACATTCCATACGGTAAGTTACGTGAAAAGCTTGAATATCTCTGTGAGTTTAATAGTATTACAATTGTCAAACAGGAAGAATCCTATACATCAAAGGCTTCCTTCTGGGATAAAGATGTTATCCCCGTATATAATAACGACAATCCTAAAGAGTACGTATTCAGCGGTAACAGAGTACATCGTGGTCTTTACAGAACATCTGATGGATACACCTTCAATGCAGATGTAAACGGAGCATTGAATATCTTACGCAAAAGTAGTGTTGTGGACTTAACAGTCCTATACAGTAGGGGCGAAGTGGACACGCCCGTAAGAATAAGGGTTGCCTAGCAATAGGTGGAAACTTAAATACCACACTTCTTAAACGGAGATTCATTTCTCCCAGAAGCCCGTCACTTTAGTGATGGGAGGTTCACAGCCGGAGGTAGTTTATGATTCTTCTTGTACAAAGTGATGCTGAATATGAGATCGATCTCAGGGCTATGGTGTCGGCGTTCTTTCACGGAGAGAAGGTCAGAACCGCAAAGCCTGAGGAGGTAGCTGAATACAGAAAGACTATGTTTTCTGAGATTCGGCTGATGCTTACTGCGCTCTATGATGACAGGAATACGAGCCTTAAGCTGGAGGAACATGGGCATGTTCTTTACAGTGCATATGTATATGGAGATTATAAGGACAGAAAGAGATTTAGAAATAAGCTGAAGCTTGCTATATACCGTCTGCTTTCTGAATATACCGGAAGGACGCTTCCGTGGGGAAGTCTTACCGGAATGAGACCAACGAAGATAGCTGCTTCTTCTCTTGCGAAGGGTAAATCGAAAGAGGAGATAGTTGAAAATTATATGTATACTTATGATGCATCAGAGGAAAAGGCATCTCTTGCTACAAGAGTTGCTATGACGGAGCAGTCGATTATAGAGGAAATCGACCCGATAAAGGATTATATACTCTATATCGGAATTCCGTTCTGTCCGACCAGATGTCTCTATTGTTCATTTGCGGCTTATCCGATTCATGAGTATGAATCAGAGGTTGATAAATATCTGGAGACACTGAAGCAGGAGCTGACGCATATATCATTTATGAACCGGCACAGGAGACTTGTGGCGGTTTATATAGGTGGTGGTACACCGACTTCACTTTCGGAGAAACAGCTGGCGCAGCTGATGGTGGCGGTGAATGAAACATTTGACATGAGCGATTTGCTTGAGTTCACTGTTGAGGCCGGAAGACCGGATAGTATTACCAGGGAGAAGCTTGAGGTACTCAAGAAAAACGGTTGTACAAGGATTAGCATCAATCCTCAGACAATGAACAGCTTTACCCTAAGGACTATCGGACGTGCTCACACACCGGCCGACATAAAATGGGCAATGAATGAAGCCCGAAAGGTTGGCTTCAAGAATATAAACATGGATATAATTGCGGGTCTTCCGGGCGAACGTCTGGTGGATCTGGAATATACACTTGGCGAGATAGAGAAGATGATGCCTGAGTCACTTACAGTCCACAGTCTTGCGATTAAAAGAGCGGCAAGGCTGAATCAGCAGTTTGATGATTTCAAAAATGAGATCAATAAGGATACAGACAAGATGCTCAGCATGGCTGCAAAGTGGTGTGAGGAAAATGGACTTCAGCCTTATTATCTGTACCGACAGAAAAACATCGCCGGAAATCTCGAGAATGTCGGCTATTCAAAGCCGGGACTTGAGTGTGTCTACAATGTTCTTATTATGGAAGAGAGAATAGATACATTTGCGGCCGGTGCAGGTGGTATAACAAGGCTGCTTTCCATTGAGGATGGAGAAATTAAAAGGGTAGACCGCGTGGAAAATGTAAAGAACGTGGATGACTATATAACTCGTATAGATGAAATGATAGAACGTAAAAGTCAGGGCATTGCAGGACGCGTGCTGCTGTAAACAAGGAGGAAATAAAGTTGGCAATGAAGAAGAAGCCTGTTACAGGTATGAAGGACATACTCCCCAGAGAGATGGAGATAAGAGACTATGCGATAGGTCTTATAAAGGAGACCTATAAAACCTTTGGTTTTACATCGGTTGAAACCCCGGCCGTTGAGCATATCGAGAATCTCAGCAGTAATCAGGGTGGAGAAAATGAAAAGCTTATCTTCAAGGTTCTGAAGAGAGGAGACAAGCTTTCATCAGCTGTTAACAAGCTGGTTGAGGCAGGAGCCGGAGAAAACGGACCTGATTCATCTGTTCTCACAGACAGCGGACTTCGTTATGATCTGACACTTCCGCTTTCGAGATATTATTCAAATAATGCAAATGATCTGCCAAGTCCATTTAAGGCACTTCAGATGGGAAATGTATGGCGTGCCGACAGACCTCAGAGAGGCCGTTATCGCCAGTTCATGCAGTGCGATATAGATATACTTGGTGAAGCAAATTCAGTAGCTGAGATAGAGCTTATACTTGCAACAACAACACTTCTCGGCAAGCTGGATTTTAAAAACTTCACGATCAGAATAAATGACAGAAGAATTCTGAAGGCAATGGCTGCCTACAGTGGTTTTGAAGAAAAGGATTATGATACAGTATTTATCATCCTTGATAAGATGGACAAGATAGGTCTTGACGGAGTAAAGGAAGAGCTTCTTAAGGAAGGTTACGATGCAGCTGTAGTAGAGAAGTATCTCGGACTTTATGAAAAGCTTATTGCTGCAGAGGCTGAAAATACCGGCAAGTCCAAGGCAGAGCTGAGTGTTGAAAACATCAAGGCTGTCAGCGATGAGCTAGGAGACTTCCTTGATACTGAGGTTTCAGAAAACCTGTCGGGAATTATTTCAAGTGTTGAGGGTGCAAAGGCTGCAGACTTTGGTATACAGTTTGATCCTACACTTGTTCGTGGAATGTCCTATTATACAGGACCTATTTTTGAGATATCAATGGATGAGTACGGCGGATCTGTCGGCGGCGGCGGACGTTATGATGAGATGATCGGTAAGTTTACCGGTCAGGCTACTCCGGCTGTCGGATTCTCTATTGGATTTGAAAGAATAATTATGCTGCTTCTGGAAAATGATTTCCAGGTTCCGGGAGAAGGCGTAAAGAAGGCATACCTTGTAGAAAAGGGAATGCCGGCTGAAAAGCTTCGTGAGATAATGCAGCAGGCCAAGGAAGAAAGAGATAAGGGCTGCATTGTAAATATCTCAATAATGAAGAAGAACAAAAAGTTCCAGAAGGAAAAGATGCAGCAGGAAGGCTATACAGAGTTTGTTGAATTCTGGAAGTGATCATTATAGGAACGGGCCCCAAAGTATAGGAATGAGACCAAAAGAAAAGAGGTTCTTTATGAAAAAAATAAAGAATAGGTACGTAAAGCTTATTGTTACATTTGTGATAATTCTTTTAGCGGTAAGCGGATTCTCCGGTGTAGTAATTGCTAAGGACAATTCAGAAAATAATTTAAAGGTCGTTAGGAATTATAAGGTTACAGTTGAGCTATATCATAACGTCGACGGTGATTATGAATATCAAAGTAGTTATGAAGTAGAGCCTGATAAAATAGACGGAATGATTCATATAGCTATGAATGAGTTCAATCAGAATTTTGATACCTATGGTTTCGGAGTTGAGCTTATTAAGGCGGAATATGAAGGTGAGGATGTTACCGACTGGGAGTCTATAGATGAGAAGCTTAATAAGGATACGACTCTTAAGATATACAGAGAAGCTAAGTATCGAATGACCTACAACTTTTTCACTATAGACGGATACTATGTAGGCAGTCAGACAGATATCTGTATGTATAGCGATAGAGATTCATATAAGATCAAGACGTATTCTATGGAGGATACCGGTGTAAGTGAGGAACAGGCAAAGCTCATAAAAATATATGGTTATGCTATGCAGGCTCCATGGGATGAATATAAAAAGCCGGATCCGAAAACCGATACTATTTACAAACCGGGAGAAACAGTTTCAGTTGATTATGCAAAGATCTTCAACGTGGTTTATGAGTATGGGGAAAACATCAACATAGATTATGATTTTAATGGCGCTTATGTTTCACCGAAGTCATATCCGACAAGCAAGTGGAAGAGTGATCTCGATATGATCAACACATTTGAGAAAAAGCCTTTCAAGATAAAGCTTGGTATGATAAATGGTGTAGATCCATTTACCGAAAATGATATGTATGTTGAACCACTCAGCTATGATGGCTACAAGTTCGCTGGCTGGAAGGAAGAGAAAACCGGAAAGGTGTATAAGCACCTTGAGGATTATGAGATAACACCTTCGACCGAAACAATTCTTGAACCTCCTCAGGATTCTTTGATAATAAACTTTATTGCACAGTGGGAAGAGGAAGAAGATGATGACCCAGAAGAAACTAATTATAGTAATGAATGGGTTGACGGAAAGTGGTATAATGCTGACGGTACACAGACCTACGACGGTATAATGAGCTGGAAGCAAAATGCAAAGGGCTGGTGGATTGAAGACACCAAGGGCTGGTATCCGAAGTCACAGTGGCAGAAGGTCGATGGGAAGTGGTACTACTTTACAGCTGATGGATATATGGATTACAGTGAGTATCGCGAAGGCTGCTGGCTCGGCGCTGACGGAGCGTGGGTTGAACAGTACTTTGGCGGACACTGGATGCAGAATGGAACAGGCTGGTGGTATGCAGATGCATCAGGCTGGTATCCGGCAAATCAGTGGCTGTGGATCGACGGCGTGAAGTATTGGTTTATGGAATCAGGATACTGGGATGGAAAGTAAACCTGATATGAATAATAAGTGGCAGGCGTGTCACAATAAATGATAAAAGAGGAATAATTATGGCAGAGAGTATGCAGGGTCTTAAGAGGACTCACAGATGTGCAGAGGTAGTAAATGCAGAGATAGGAAGCACAGTCACAGTAATGGGCTGGGTTCAGAAGAGTCGTAACAAGGGTGGTATCGTTTTCACTGATCTAAGAGACAGAAGCGGTATCGTGCAGATAATTTTTGAAGAGGAGACTGTTGGAGCTGAAGGCTTTGAGAAGGCCGGACGTTTACATGCTGAATATGTTATCGCAGTTACCGGAAAGCTTCAGAAGAGAGCCGGTGGCGTAAATGAGAATCTTGCCACAGGAGAGCTTGAGATAATAGCTGATTCAATAAGAATTCTTTCAGAGGCTGAGACACCTCCGTTCCCTGTAGAAGAAAATCTCCAGACAAAAGAGGATATCCGTCTCAAGTATCGTTTCCTTGATCTGAGAAGACCTGACATACAGAAGAATATCATTCTCAGAAGTAAGGTAACAACGACGGTTCGTACATTTCTTGCAGATGAAGGCTTCCTTGAGATAGAAACACCTATACTTTGTAAGTCAACACCTGAGGGTGCACGTGATTATCTGGTACCAAGCCGTGTTCATCCGGGTAACTTCTATGCGCTTCCACAGTCACCACAGCTGTTCAAGCAGCTTCTGATGTGCTCAGGCTATGACAGATATTTCCAGATAGCAAAATGTTTCCGTGACGAGGATCTTCGTGCAGACAGACAGCCTGAGTTTACACAGATAGATATGGAGCTCAGCTTCGTAGATGAAAATGATGTAATGGATGTAAATGAGAGACTGATCCAGAAGATGTTCAAGGATGCAATCGGAGTTGATGTAGAGCTTCCTATTCAGAGAATGACATGGGCTGAGGCAATGGACAGATTCGGTTCAGATAAGCCTGATCTCAGATTCGGAATGGAGCTTAAGGATATAGCTGAGGCTGTTAAGGATACAGAGTTTGTTGTATTTAAGTCGGCCCTTGATGCAGGCGGTGCAGTTCGTGCTATCAATGCTGAGGGACTTGGCGGAATGGCAAGAAAGAAGCTGGATGCTCTTACAGAGTTTGTTAAGGGTTACGGCATGAAGGGACTCGCATATATAAACATCAGTCCGGAAGGAGAAGAGAAGTGCTCCTTTGCCAAGTTCATGACAGAGGAAGAGCTTGCTGCTATTAAAGAGAAGATGGGTGCTAAAAACGGCGACCTCATCCTCATTCTTGCAGATGCAAAGAAGAAGCTTGTGCTTGAAACACTTGGTGCTTTGAGATGCCACCTGGCTGATCAGATGGGTCTTACAAAGAAGGATGATTATAGATTTGTATGGATAACAGAGTTCCCGCTTCTTGAGTGGAGTGAAGAGGAAGAAAGATTCGTTGCTATGCATCATCCATTTACAATGCCTATGGAAGAGGATCTGGATAAGATCGAGTCTGATCCGGGAGCAGTTCGTGCAAAGGCATACGATATCGTGCTTAACGGTGTTGAGCTTGGTGGTGGTTCTGTCCGTATTCATCAGGACGACATCCAGGAGCTTATGTTCAAGACAATCGGACTTGAAAAGGAAGACGCAAATGATAAGTTCGGCTTCCTGCTTACAGCATTTAAGTATGGTGTTCCACCACACGCAGGACTTGCTTATGGACTCGACAGACTTCTTATGCTTATGTGTCAGGCTGATTCAATCAGAGATGTTATGGCATTCCCTAAGGTTAAGGATGCATCAGACCTGATGTGCGAGGCTCCGAACATAGTTGATGCAGTTCAGCTTGAGGAGCTTGGAATTCAGATCAAAGCTGAAGAAACTAAAACTGAGTAGGGATAAGATTGAAAAGAGATAAATAAAAACAGGGACGAGCTGTATTGCGGAATGCCATTTGCTGTCTCTCTTAAAACGCGTGAGGAAAAATGGTAGGACTTTATTTTAGTGGAACAGGCAATTCTAAATATGCAGCTGAGTTATTTTGTAAAGAGTATGACAAAGAATCCGGTGCATATTCTATAGAGGATGCTGATGCTTTATCAGCTGTAAAAGATACGAATCTTATCATAATTGCATATCCGGTTCAGTATAGTACAGTTCCGAAGATCATGCGGGATTACATTACGGATCATAGTGAGCTGTGGAACAACAAGAAAGTTTTTATAATCGCTACGATGGGACTTTTCAGCGGCGATGGAGCTGGAATGCTCGGGCGGCTATTGGAATCCTGTGGTGCCGAAGTAATAGGCGGGCTCCATCTTAAGATGCCGGATAGTATAGCAGATGAGAAAGCTTTAAAGCGTCCACTTGAAAAAAATAGAGAGCTTGTAAAACAAGCGGATCAGAAGATAAAAGAATCTGTAAAACGGTTAAAAGCCGGTAATCCAACACAGGAAGGTATAGGAGTATTGTACAGGCTGGCTGGTTTCTTTGGACAGAGAGCCTACTTTGGTCATAAGACCAAGCGATATTCCTCAAAGGTTAAGGTTGATATAGATAAATGTATTGGTTGCGGAATATGTGAAAAGCTGTGTCCGATGAATAACATTTCAATTAATGAGCAGAAAGCTGTTTCAGGTGAAAGTTGTACCATGTGTTATCGTTGTATCAACAAATGCCCTAAGCAGGCAATCACTCTTCTTGGAAAAAGGGTTGTAGAGCAGTGTGGGATTGAGAAGTATATATAAGGGGAGTTCATTTGAGGGTAGTTATTATAAGACATGCGGAAGTGGATTTTTGCTGGAGCAGACGATGTACATCGGAATTGTTTGATTCAGAGTGCAGAAAATATGATCTTTTTCCAATCAAGAATGTGTCTTATAAAATTCCGAAAAATGTTTACCGGAAAATATATGTCAGCGAATATTCTAGAAGTCAGGATACAGCGAAAAAACTGTTTCCGAATGGAGAATACTTTGAATCCGGGCTTATAAACGAAGTTCCGCTTAAATCGAGCTTTGATACGAAAGTGAACATGCCGCTATGGTTTTGGAACCTAACAGGACGTTTGCAGTGGTTTGTTAATTCCGGAAGGCAGGTTGAAGGACGCAGGCAAACGAGAGATCGAGCAAAAGAGTTTGTAGAAATGATCGGAAATGACGATATGGATGTAGCTGTTGTCACACATGGATTCTTTATGCATACCTTGTTAAAGGAGATGAAAAAAGTAGGATTCAAGATGACGGGCGCTTCTGTGAAGTTTAAGAATGGGGAATATGTTATAGCAGCAAGATAAGAGTGTGTGAAAGTTTTTCTGTAAATGAGATATCTTAAGAAAATTGACGAGCTGTATGGCGGTAAGATTACCGTTGTCCAGCTCGTTTTGACTATACCTAATCCCATTGATTTCGTCAAGAATTATGATAAAATTGGTACATAATTATATTCCACGATAATTTACGAGAATAGCGGACACGATGTTTTGGACGATTTTGCTGAGGTCAGCAAAATCGTGGATGCAGGTGCAACCTCAAAACCGATACGAGCTTCAGCCCAAGCAGGACTGAAGCTCATATTTTTACGGACTTTTCTTCAGGGGCTCAAATTATCAAGGTTCAATGTAGTGAGGTGCTTCGAGCAAAAGCTCCTCATTGTTACCGTCTGTAACGAAATCACCTACACGAATATCATACATAAATTTACTTTTCATAGCCAATGCATTTTTGAAACCTTCAAAGGTTGCATATTGTGGTCTGTCTGGATTTTTTTTGTTTTCTTCATACAATCTCTTTAATTCTTCTTCGTTGGTTATTTCAAAACCACCTGCAACATTATCAAGATTTTTATAATCAATTGTGTTTTTCATAATTTTCTCTCCTTTTCATATAAATACAAGTGTTGATTTGTCTATAATCTGGAAATTGATACTTGCTAAAAAATAGTATCTGGTGCTTTGAGCAAAAGACCATCGTTGTCATTATCCGGATAAAGATTCCGTTTAAGAATATCACGTTGATATTCTCTCATCATAGCCTGCGATTTTTTGAAACCTTCAAAGGTTTCGTATTGAGGTCTTTCGGGATGCTTTTTGATTTCTTCATACAGCATCTTTAATTCCTCTTCGCTGAAACTATAACCGCCTGCAACATTTTCAAGATTCTCAAGATTTATTTTTGTTTTCATAATTTTCCCTCCTAACAAATGAATAGTGTTTTTGTTTCGATGGGTAAACTATAGCACGGGATTTATCACAAAAATGTCACAAGGAAAAAATCTAAAATACTATATTCTATTCATCGGTTTGACAATGATAATTAAAACAACTATAATTAGTCTCGTTATGGTGCGTGATAGCTCACGATTCGAAGAATCGGGAGTCTGCCGAAAACGGTGCAATAATATAACGGTGCGTGGCTCAGTTTGGTAGAGCGCTGCGTTCGGGACGCAGAGGTCGCAGGTTCAAATCCTGTCGCACCGACACAAAAAGGATGTCCAGCAGGGCATCCTTTTTTGTGTCGGTTAGAAAGTATCTGATTCGGGGACCTCTAACCCGTCCCGAACGCCATTCGGGCGCAGAGGGAAATCACGTAAAGAAAACTGTCCGGTGGACAGTTTTTAGTGATTTCCACGAAGGGCTATGCCCGAGGGCGGGCGCAGTTCAAATCCTGTGCTATGTTCCTGCGACCTCTAACCCGTCCCGAACGCCATTCGGGCGCAGAGGGAAATCACGTATAGAAAACTGTCCAGTGGACAGTTTTTAGTGATTTCCACGAAGGGCTATGCCCGAGGGCGGGCGCGGTTCAAATCCTGTTATGCCACTGCGACCTCTAACTCGTCCCGAACGCCATTCGGGCGCAGTTAGAGCTTCATCTATCCCTGAAACCAGCTGGTCGGGAGAACATCCGGATCAACTGTGACAATTTTGTGATTCAATCCAGAGTATACTCCTTTTTATCATAAACGATGGGAAAGGAGTATGGTTAAATGAGATTGAAGAAGAGGTTTGCAGGTGTAGTTTCGGTGGTTGTTGCATTTGCAATAGTATTGGGTATGCTGCCAATAATTGGAAGACCGCTGGAGGTTTATGCAGAGTCTGCTAATAAGAGCATAGCCTGTCTTGGAACGGAGGCGATGACGAATCCTTTAGTTCCAACTAGTATGTTTGATCATTGGGCAGGAAGCTTTGTATATCTGGGAAAGTATAATGGTAATCCTGTTAAGTACAGGGTGCTGGATCCGGATACAACAAGATTTGGTTCCAGAACTATGCTCCTGGATTGTCATGATGTTTTGTATGAAAAGCAGTATAATCCCGTTCTGTTCGGATTATGGGATGATAGTGCACTTTATAAAGAATTAAATACAAATAGTGATTCATTGTTAAATACATGCTTTACTCAGGTGGAGAGAAATGCTATTGCTGAGAGTAGAATTCCTTCGCATGAGCTTACTTCGGATTCAACAGAAGAAGGCGCTGTAAATGTTGAAGAATATTTTAAGGAAGTCCTTAAGGTTTATACACCGCTTAATGGTGATAAGTTATTTTTCCTTGATTTAGAGGATGCATCAAATAATGCGTATGGATATGAAGCCAGAGAAGGCTTTAGTCTGAGCCGTCTCAAGTCTGATAACAAATCATGGTGGCTCAGAAATAAGGATTTGAGACCGGAAACAAAAAGAGAAGAGCGTTATGGGGCTGTTGATGAGATGAAATGGTTTGGTACCTTTTGGTATATAAATCCAAACGGAGTAAGTCCGGCTCTGAATCTAAGTCTTAATAAAACTGTTTTCTCATCTGTCGTATCAGGAACTGCCGGACAGACAAATGCAGAGTATAAGCTCACACTTGTAGATCCGGATATGAGCATATCAATGGATAAGGGTGTCAAGAAGGATGGCTCTCTTGTTACAGTACCTTATTGTATTACAAACAATTCTCAGGTTGCATCACCTACCCAGGTTTCAGCAGTTGTTACCGATGGAACATGGACTGAGAATGGTTGGAGTGAAGGTGCAAATGTTCTGCAGTATGCAAAGCTTGATATGGATTACTTTAGTCAGTCGGGAACCGGCCACTTTACTTTAGATGACAGCATTACCGGTGAGTGGGGTAAGGATTATCATGTGTATATTCTTGCAGAGGATGTAAGAGCAGGTGTGGACAGCGATTATGCAAGTGAGCCGGTTGAGATTAAACCTATAGAGCTTAAGACAAAGGGCTATGAAGACACATATGATAGAAAGGAGCATGACATTTCAGTATATGCTACTTATCCTGAGACAGGTGCAACTATAAAGTATGGTACTGTTAAAGGTGAGTATACTCTTGATTACAGCCCGGTTCGAAAGGATGTTGGTGAAGAAACCGTTTATTATAGCGTAACAGCTCCGAACTGCCTGGAGGTAACAGGTTCTGAGAAGATAAAAATAAACAAAAAGGAATTAATGATTATTGCTGATACTAAAAGAATACTTTATGGTGATCCGCTTCCTGAGCTTACATATACGAGTAGTGGGCTTATTGAGGGTGATAAGATAACAGGTTCGCTTTCAAAAAGCGGCAGTATGAATGCAGGTATATCTTTTATAAATCAGGGAACTCTTTCGGCAGGAAATAATTATGAAATAAACTTTATTAGTGCATTTTTCTATATAAGCCCGGTGGATGCAATAATTGATAAAGCTCCTGAGAAGGTAGAGGGACTGGTATACGATGGAGAAGAGCATGAGCTTGTAACTCCCGGAATCGGAATCGGTGGACAAATGGAGTATGCACTAGGCGATGATGAAGAAACGGCTCCAACAGATGGAAAATTCACCTGCGGAATTCCTGTGGAAAAGACATCCGGAACCTATTATGTCTGGTATAAGATGCATGGTGATATCAACCATGTTGATACAAAACCGGTTTGTATTCCTGTGACTATATCAAAAGCCGAGGCAAAGCTTTCCTGGACAGATACTATACTTGCTTATAATGGAGAGCTTCAGGCTCCAAAGGTTGAGGTGTCAAATAAAGCAGAAGGCGATGATGTAAATGTAACTGTGACCGGTGGCGAGAAGAATGTTGGTGTGCATACTGCAACCGCGTCAGAGCTTACAGGAGCTGATGCATTTAATTATTATATGCCTGAAGATGTAAATCATATCTATAACATTTTAAAGGCTACTCCGGAGCTGGATGTCAGCATAGAAGACTGGACCTATGGTGATTTTGTGAAAGAGCCAAAGGTAACAGGTGTGCCTGAAGGTGAGGAAGTTATTATAGAATTCAAGCCTTATGGAGCGAAGAAGAGTACTTATTCGCAGGCGGCTCCTACAGAGGCCGGTATTTACAATATCCGAGCAACTGTAAAGGGCGATGGAAATTATGTGGCTGCATCTGTTGAAGATAGCTTCACGATCAGACCTAAGGAGGTAGGACTTGAGTGGGGCGATACTGCATTTTCATATGATGGAACAGATAAATGCCCGGATGCCGGCGTTAGTGGGCTGGAAGAAGCTGACGAGGGTAAGGTTGAGGCAGATGTTATCGGTGCATCAGCTACAGTCGGAGATCACGTTGCAAGAGTAATTGCACTTACGGGTGATGCGGCTTCAAACTATAAGCTTCCTGCTGATTCAAAGGTGACATTTACGATAATACCTGCAACCGATAAGGATGAAGGAGAAGAGCAGGACGAGAAGGGTAAGGACGACCCGGAAAAGAAAGATCAGGAGAAGAAGGAAGAGGAAGAGAAAGAGGAGAAAGAGCAGAAGAAGCAGGAAGAAGGAAAGAAAGAAGAGGAGAAAAGGGGAGAAGAGAAAAAGGAAGAGAAAAAAGAAACTGGCGAAGGTGTCGGAATCTGGAAGCAGGATTCTGATGGCTGGTGGTACGAATATACAAACGGAGATTATCCGAAGAATGAGTGGAAGCAGATAGACGGCGAGTGGTACTACTTCAAGGAAGATGGATATATGGCAGCAGACGAGTGGTGTGACGGCTGGTGGTGCGATTCTGATGGTGTATGCAGATACATAGGTCAGGCTGCATGGAAGTCGGATGCTTCAGGCTGGTGGTACGGGGATACAACCGGCTGGTATGCTAAGTCCCAGTGGCAGAGGATTGACAACATATGGTACTACTTTGGAGCTGATGGTTACTTGCTTGTGACACTTTTGTGATAATTCTCATAGTAAAATGAGTTCATGAAAAAATACTTATGAGAAAAGGAGAAAGAAAATGGGATGCATTTTGCATTCCATTTTTTATGTTTTGAAAGGTGCCATATTTCGTACAAGTTGTAATGGAAAAGTGATATAATTATTATTATTTTATTGAAAGGGGATTTATGAGATGGAAAAGGTGGTACAGTTTTTAAAGGATGCGCAGACTTATTATCTGGCAACGGTAGACGGAGATCAGCCGAGAGTGAGACCATTTGGTACAGCAAATGTATATGATGGGAAGCTTTATATCCAGACAGGAAAGGTCAAGGATGTATCAAAACAGCTTCACAAGAATCCAAAGGCTGAGATATGTGCATTCAAGGATGGAGTTTGGCTTCGTGTGGCTGGAGAGTTAATTGAGGATGACAGCTTCGAAGCAAGAAAATCAATGCTTGATGCTTATCCGGAGCTTAGAGCCATGTATTCAGAGGATGATGGAAACACAGAGGTGTTTTATTTCAAAAATGCAACAGCAACCTTTAGCTCTTTTACAGCTGCACCGGAGACTGTGACATTTTAAAATGATAACGAGTGCCTGATAAGTCAGTGGGGTGATTCTCTGCTGACTTATTTTACATTTTGGCGAAATTGTAAAGTGATAATTAAGTGGTAAAAGTAGTATAATGATGTTACTTAATTTTTATTTTTATAGAGATTAGTAAAGAAATTGTTTTGCTAATCTTGGAAAGGAGAAAAGTTTTATGCAAAATACTAAAGAAAGGAAGAGGGTCTACAGGATCATAAGCTGGGTTCTGACCGTGGTGATGGTGATTGCCACATTGAATCTAGGCGGCATACCTGCCAGCAAAGTATTTGCGGTAGATTATGATTTAGCCATAGATTTTACCGCTCAAGGCTATGAAGAAGATGAGGTAGTTAATAATGCTATAAGTGGTGATGCTGGTGTGTTTTTTACAAATGCGGTTTATAAGACTGACACCATGTTAGAAATTCCGGCAGTTCGTTGTTATGCCGATAGTTATGTTATTGTTGAAGCTTTTAATGATCAGCGTTTGGAAAAAATTGTTTTAAACACTGTTGCCGGTGATGATGGAAATGAAATAACAGCAAATGTTGGAACATTTGATGGAAATACATGGACCGGAGATGCTGATAAAGTTACATTTCACATTGGAGGCTCCAATGGACATAGGCGTTTACAAGGGGTTGCTATTACATTTAAAGATGAGCCTATTACTCTGACTGATCAAAACACAAAACTTTTAGCTGATGAGTTCACTTATACCGGTGCAACGATCGAGCCTGTTGTTCAGTACAAGGCTTCAGATGAGGAAGAAGCAGTAACACTTACAAAGGGTACAGATTATGACGTTGTTCAGGGTGGAAAAGACAGTGCAACAGATGCGGATGTGTACGAGTTTACGATTAATGGTAAAGGTGCTTATTCAGGTAATGTTACACTTGACTGGATGATCAACCCGGCAGATGTTTCAGGTGATAAAGCTATGCTTGATGCAACTAAGTTTTTCTATACAGGTAAGGCGATTACCCCTGTTGTTCAGTATCAGGCTATAGAAGAAGCAGATGCTATAAAGCTTACAAAGGGTACAGATTATGTTGTTGCTGAAGGCGGAACAGACAGTGCAACTGATATGGATACCTATTCATTTAGTATACAGGGTAAGGGAAACTTTACTGGAAAAAAATCATTTGAATGGAAGATAGTTCCAGAGAAGCCTATAGCAAAAGAAGGACTTGAGTATGATGGAACAGCTCAGGAGCTTATAATCCCGGCTGATAGTGGGGATACATATGAGTATAGATACAGAGTTGGAAACAACGGAAGCTTTTCTACAACAGTTCCGACAAGAACCAATGCCGGATCATATGTTGTAAATTATAGATATTATTATGGAAATCCATCTCAAAGCAGAAACAGGTGGAGATATGACAGTGGTAAGAGTGGAAGCTTTACAGTAGAAGTCGCTAAGTTCCCTGTTATTGTTTCACCTGGTGCTAATCAGTCAAAGAAATATGGTATGAGTGATCCTGATTTTACTTATACTGTAGCTCCTAATGGTGAGAATAAGGTTCTTCCTGAGAAGGATTTTGAAAAAGGAATGTTCAAGAATGGTTCTCTTACACGTACAGGTGGAGAGGCTGTCGGCGAGCATGATTTCAGTATAACCAATCTTGCTTCAAATAATTCAAACTATTCAGTAACAATGGAGGAGAATGCTCCAAAGTTCACTATAACAAAGAAGTCTCTTAAGGATAAGGATATCGTTGCAGTTAATTATGATGAAAAAGGAAATCCTATAGATACAGATAAAGACGGAAAGTTTGAATATGAATATACCGGATCTGTTATAGAGCCAGACGTAGTTCTTTACTATACAGACAGAGAAGTAAATGCAAACGGTGGAAATATAACCAATAAATTTGACCCATCAAGAACTAAGTCCTCAAGACGTAATTCTGCATTTAGAATCACAGAGGATGATTATGCTATATCAGGAACAACAACAGGAAAAGAGGTTTCTGGTGAAGATAATCCATATGAGATCTCATATAGAGGTCAGGGAAATTATACTGATACAGCAACAGTTGAATGGGAAATCACAGAGGGCGAGCTTGACTGTGAATTTATTGCGTACGAAGGTAAATACGATGGCGAGGAATATGAAGCTATCGTAGACAGGGAGTTTTTCGTAGACGGAGAAGAGACAGATAAGTTTGATTACTTATTTACAGCAGAGTACATCCTTTTAGATTATGATGAATACGAGGAATACGAAGCTGCCGGTGCAACAGATGAGGAGATCTGGAAAGCTGAGGCTGACAAGGCAAGTAAGGAAGTTCCTTTAGTAAAAGATGCCGGACGATACGCTGTAGTTTACAAGGTCCATGTTCCGGGATTTAAAGATTATATAGACGTAAATGTTTCAACTATTGATAAGGCTCCTGTTGTACTTACAGCAGATGAAAAAATAAAGACATATGATAAAGATGAATCAACTGATCCTGAGCTTACATTTGAAGTGGATGAATCTTCTATAGTAGAGGGTGATGAAATCGAAGGCATCGAGATATCAAGAGAAGAAGGACAGGATGCCGGAACATATAAAATAAGCTTCAATATTAAGGAGCTGAGTGAAAAGTATCCAAATTATGAGTTCATTGTAGGCGAGGATTCAGGTGATTTCATTATTTCAAAGAGATTTGTAACTGTATCAGCTCCTACACTGGAGAAGACTTATACAGATCCTATACCGGAGGACTATATGCCTGTTATCCAGCCTGCAGGTGAAGTAGAAGACGAAGGACTTATCGAGGGTGATATTCTTGAGCCTGTTATCGAGGCTGTTGACAAGAGAGGTAACACAGTTACAGTTGGAAGAGATACAGATGCCGGTATTTATGACCTTACAGTTAATGTAAAGGCCGGAAATCCTAACTATTTTGTTCTGGTTGATGAGGATAACTGCGGAACACTTACTGTTCGTCCTAAGGATATTGAGGAATTCTCAGAGGATGATGGTTCAATAAAAATACTTTTCACAGGACACGAGGATAAGCTTAGCCCTGTATTCTCATATACAGGAAAAACTGTTGAGCCTAAGATCATGCTTACAGACTTCGTAGACGATTATAATTATATGACAGTTGGCGAAGAGGTTCCTGGTGGAACAGAAAAGTATGATTATCGTATATATGGTGAGAAGAAAGCACAGGATATCGGTGTTTATTCTGTTGAGATCGAGGGTGCGAATAATTACTGCGGATCTATATTCCTTTCATGGGCAATACTTCCGTTCGATTATAAAACTGAGGCGGTTTATAATGGAGAGTTCCAGGCACCGGGCTTTGTTGACGGTGTAGAACCTAAACCTGATCTTTTCGAAATCAAGTATTTAAATTCTGAAACCAAAGAGTTTGATCTTGATCAAATTCCTACATTTAAGGATGTTCAGTTTGATGAAAAGGGTAAATTAGTTCCTTATGAAATCAGATATGAGATAACACTTAATCCGGATGAGTTTGGTACTGATGAAGATGGCGATCCTATAACATTCTATGGAGATACACACTTTACAATCAAGCCATATCCACTTGCATTTGATCTTTCTAAGCTCAGTGTAACAAAAGAGTATGATGGAAAATGTGAGATCAGTCTTGATGATCCTGAAACAGGATATGCATTTAGTAATTATCCAACAGGCGTTGGTGAAGAAAAAGTAAATGTAAAGAAGCTTGCAGGAACACTTGCTGATTCTGATTCAAACCATGCACTTGGTTTATCAGATTATGATAAGAGAAATGTAAAGATTACAGCTGCACAGCTGGGCGACGTAGTTCTTGAAGCAGCAGATGAAGAAACAATCGTAGACAACTACGAGGTTGTATTTGATGAGCAGGCAAATAATGCTTGTGCAATAGTAAATGCAAAGGTTATCAAGGGTCTTGATGAGCTCGAGCCACTTGAGGCCAGAGAGTATGACGGAACAGATGATGCATCTTACATGGTAGAGCCAACCTGCGATACAGGAATAGATGGTCAGGAAATCAAACTGAATGTAACATCAGCCAGATATGAAGAAGTTGAAATTGAAGGTGATGAGTACGAAGTGATCGACGGCAAGGATGTATATCTTGACGAAGAAGGAAATCCGGCACCTCATGATGTTTCAGTATTTATGCTTCCTGAAGCAGCAAATGAAGAAACTAAGCTTGGTAACTATGCAAGTGAGTTTGTAATTGATATGGGTGAAGGAATTCCGCCATTTGTTATGACTACATATCTTGATGAGTATAAAGAAGGATTCCCTATGAAGGCTGAAACAACAGGAATTATCGTTCCTCGTGAGCTGGTAGTAACTATAGATGATATCGAGAAGACTTATGATGGTAAGGCTATTAGTTCATCAGATGTTACATTTGATATGTTTGGCTATCAGGAAATCGAAGACGACACTGCAGCATATATAGACGAGAATCTTGATAAGCTCTTCAAGTTTGAGTTTAGTGCTGAGCCTAAGAATGTAGGCACATACAAGATAAGCTGTACTGGCATTGATGAAGAATTCAAAGAGATTCTCACTAACGATTCTAACTATCTGCTTTGTGCTATAATGGACAGTGAGGTTAAGATCGCACCTAAGGCAGTAACAGTTAAGGCACTTGATGCTACTAAGGTTGAAGGTGAGGCTGATCCTACATTTAAGTATACAGTTGATGGATTAGCAGACGGTGAGACACTTAAGAATATCAAGGTTACACGTAAGGCAGGAGATGCAGCCGGAACATATGATATCTATATCACATGTGATGCTGATCCAAATTACAACATAACATTTACAGGCGCTAAGCTTACTATCACTAAGAAAGCAGCTGACTACAAGAATGAGTGGGTTGACGGACAGTGGTACGATGCTGAGGGTAAGACAGACTATACACCTAAGGGAAGCTGGAAGCAGAATGCAACCGGCTGGTGGTTCGAAGATGAATCAGGCTGGTATCCGGTACAGTGCTGGCAGAAGATAGACGGACTCTGGTATTACTTCGGAGTTAGCGGATATATGGCAGCTAGCGAGTGGATAGACGGCTGGTGGTGCGACGCTGACGGCGCTTGCAGATATGAGTATCAGGCTTCATGGAAGCAGGATTCAAACGGCTGGTGGTATGGAGATGCCTCAGGCTGGTATGCAGTAAGCTCATGGCAGAAGATAGATAATATCTGGTACTATTTCGGAAATGATGGTTACATGGTAACAAATCAGTACGTAGATGGTTATTGGGTAAATGCTGACGGAGCTTGGGCTGAATAATAACTTGCATAATATGGGTGCCGTGTACCAAATCAGGTACACGGTACCTTTTTTTAAATATATGGTAGCTTTTTTCAAAAAAAACTTGCATTATAAAAGAGTGTATGTTAGCATAACTGGTTTGCAATTTTAGGAGACGCAGACTAGAAAGGATTAGAGGTTGAAAGGATGAATCAAGGAAGTAATTATGATGGCTATATAAATCCGGGAGAGGAATATAGCGGAGAGGGAGATTATTATTCTACGAGGCCGGACGTTGATGCGTCTATGGGAAGAAGGCCGCTTGTTAGCAGACCTATGGCTGGCAATCCTGTATACGGTGCACCTCCGATAAGGAAAAGTGTTGGAGTGCCGGTAATAGCAATTGGCGTGCTCATCGTTGTTGGAATAATGGTTTTACTTTTTGTGATTTTTTCCGGTGATAGCTATAAGCCCGGAAAGACGGCTGGGAATTCGTATAGAAATGAGTACTTTGGTATAAGGATTCGATTTGATTCTGATATGGTTGTTGCAGGATATGCCGGTCGTGAATCAAGGGTGATTAACAGACTTAAGTCTAAAAAAGAGGTCGTAACAGAGGTTCAGGGACAGAACGTCGAAGACACGAAGGAAATGACTTTTGATGTGGCTTATATGGAAAAGCCTATTAGTGAATCAGGCCGTACAGAAAAGGAGATAGTTGATAGCTATAAGGATTCATTTGCAGCAGGTGTGGCCGATCCTTCATATGAGGTAAAGATTGATGATGTGAATCTAAATCTTGGTGGAAAAAACAGATATGGATATATCCTCAAAGCATCAGCTGGAGGACAGAATGCGTATGCAGGTCAGTTTTTCTTCTTCAAGGATAATTATGCGGCAGTTCTTACGGTATTTGGTACCACTAAGGAAGAGGTAAGAAGAATGGCTGAGGAAGGTGTCGTTAGCTTATAAGATTGACTCATAATGATCTGTTGTGCTAAACTTGTAATGTCCTTCTGGGCTCTAAATCAGAGAATTCCAGGTAGGATATGGAGGTTGGATATGGGACAAAATGCAGATAAAATAATAGTGGCAATCGTTCTGACTGTAGTCGGAATAATCCTTTACTTATGTTTAAATGTCGTTATCAGAAGACTGGTTGCGATGGTCCGTAGTCAGGAAGAGTATGACGAGGACGTGGACGGAAAAATGACAAAGGCTGAGAAACAGGCCTTTGAGGAGTCCAAAATAGTTGAACAGGGAAAACGAGGAATCGGCTTTAAGGATGTTTATGCCGAGTATAAAGGAAGATTTATTGTAACAGCAGTGCTGGGTGGAGTGCTTGGCGGGCTGGTTGGATACACCTTTGGCGCCAGCTTTGATGCAGCTATACTCTTTATCTTTTTCGCAGTGCTTACTGTAATAGCATTTGTTGATATGGATACAATGGAGATACCGCCTGTACTCAATCTGATCATTCTCGTGCTCGGAATTATAAGCCTTATAGGATCATTTGTTTCGGATTCCGGTCAGATGCTTTTCGAAATCACCTGGCAGCAGAGGCTCATCGGATTCTTCTCCGTCAGCGTATTTATGCTGGTTGTGACAGTGCTCGTGGCAGGTGCATTTGGCGGTGGTGATATAAAGCTTATGGCTGCTGCAGGACTTCTGCTTGGATGGAGAGGAACTCTTATAGCATTCCTCATCGGACTTATAGTTGGAGCAGTGATTGGAATAATTCTTATGTCAAGAAAAAAGAAGGGCGGCAAGGAGCATATGCCGTTTGGCCCTTCTCTATGTATCGGTCTTGTTATGGCTACCCTTGTGGGAAACCAGCTGATCGACTGGTATATGAATATAATCAGAAATGCAATGCCTAACACATTTGGTAAATAACAGATATATCACTTAGGTATACATATAGTAACTATTGTGCCGCCTTCTTGGGCGGCCTCTATTTTTATTGTGCCATTACACATGAGCTTCAGTCGTTCTTTAACGCTGTCTAATCCGATATGAACTATCCTTAGATTCTCTGTTTGATTCTCTGTTGGGTCATATCCCGGCCCGTTATCCTTTACCACAATATACACATTTCCGTCTTTTTGATATGTATGAACCTGCACATGCAGTGGTGGCAGATCCTGGTCCAGTCCATGCTTTATAGAGTTCTCAACGATAGGCTGAAGTGTTAGCGGTGGAAGTGAGAAATCAGTATACTCAGGTTTATAATCGACAAACAAAAGCTTCTCGTATCTTGCCTTTTCAACAGCGAGATATGCTCTTGTGTGTTCGAGCTCCTCCGAAAATGGTATGAGCTCATGCGTTGCTATGGCGCTCATATTTTTTCTCAGATAAGACGTAAAGTCTCCGACTAAAGTCTGAGCCTTCTTCGGATCCTGTTCGCAGAGGTAGTAAATACTGGACATTGTATTGTAAATAAAATGTGGTCTCATCTGGAGGAGCATTATATCTGTCTTCTGCTTTGCCAGGGTATTCTGTTGCCTTACATATAGCATCAGCTGTTCTGAAAGTGCAGCCCTGAACATAAGGAAGGATGATATGGTTGTTCCAATAATGATAAACTGGATTCCGTATAAAGCTATCTGAATTATCATACATATGAGGGGGATAGCTGCGTATGATGTGAAGTAAAAAAGATTCTTTCTCGATATATTCGCTCGATTAATAAACAAAAAGATGAGATTAAGTATCATCATAAGGACAGGTGGTACTAGTAGTAGCGGATAATAAGGTCCTCTGTGATATTCGTTGTCCGGTGTGAAGTAATAAATAAAGGTTGTAAACTGAGTAATTATCAGAAGGACAACATATATAAAAAACAGTGATATTTCAGCCCAGAGCATCTTACTTGTAATAGCCTTTTTTGAAGTGATAAGAAGGATAGTTATAGTAATAAATGGCATTAATGATGCTGAAAAAATTGACTCAATAAATAATGATAGTTTTGACAAAAAGACAAAGCTTTCATCGAGTAGATCAACACTGACCAGGAAGATAACATTTGATGTTGCATAGGCTAACAAAATTGAAAAGAATATAATAAAAACAGTACGATATGCTTTTTGCATGTGCTTGAAGGATAATGAGAATACAAGCCCAAAAAATGATAGTATCATTCCTGTTGAAGAAAATACAATATTTATAATTTCGTATATGAAGTATTGATCCATCTTGAACTCCTTTGGAAGAATAGTCTAGTAAAGCCCTTTGACCGGATGGCGAAGCTTCTTTAGCTGGCTTTGAATATCCTCCAGACTTGCCGGTTTCACAAGGAAACCACTTGCTTTTGTATCCCAGGCATCAATAGAGTAGCCCGGATAGCTTGTAAGAAAGATGACATTGGTAACCGGACGTATGCTCAGAAGCTTTTCACAAAGCTCTATTCCGCTGTTTTTTCCAAGCTCTATATCCAGAAAAGCGATATCGATATCGTTATTTTCGGCAAACTGAAGAACCTCCGAAACTCTGTTGAAGCCTGTAATAGAAGCATTAGGCATAGCTTCAGTGAGAACAGGAATAGTACCGGACAGGATGATTTCCTCATCATCAACTATAATTACATTTGGAGTTTCTATTTCTTCGTCTGATAGAAAGTAAGAGATATCAACGTTGAAAAACTGAGCCAGTCTGGACATAATAACGGCATCCGGAACACGGCGTCCGCTTTCCCAATTGGCTATACTGGACCTGTCAACAAAAAGCAGGTTAGCTAGCTGTTGCTGTGAGACTCCTCTTTCAGACCTGATCTTTTTTAAATTATAAGAAAAATTCTTAACCATAAAATGTCTCCGAAAGAACTTATTTATATTACAAGTATTTCTAACTACAAGTTTAACGCTTTGAAATAAAAATGTACAATAAAACTTGGGCGTTTTTCGGATATGTGACATATTGTCACGTTTTTTTTGAAGAAATAAATAGTATAATGTATTTGATCAAATAATTGATCTATAAAAAACCATTTCTCTCTTTACACCATAACGGTGTGGCGTATTCTTTTCGGAGGATACGCCACATTTGGTATTGGATAAAAATAGAGAGAATGTGGTATAATTATTTAAAATTAAATGGGGTTGAAAGAATTCTCTTTAAGTGAAGGTGGTATCATACTTTTAAGGGTGGCTCAATTCCGGAAAGGAGATTTTTTTTATGCAAAAAACAAGAGAAAGGAAGAGACTGTTCAAGGTGATCAGCTGGGTTCTCACTGTGGCTATGGTACTTACCACAATGAATCTCAGCGGAATCGGTGTGTCAATTGTTGAAGCAGGACAAATAATTCAACTTACTTCTGAAAATACATCGTTTGCTATTTCAGAATTCACCTATACAGGTACTGAGTATGAACCGGTAGTTGTCTATCAGCCTGATGAGGGAGAAGCTGTGAATCTTACAGCAGGTGTTGACTATTTGATAGAAGTAGGTACTACACCAAAGGCTACAGCGGCGGGAGAATACATACTTACTATCTCCGGTCATGGTGGTTATGATGGATACGTAACACTTAACTGGAAGATAAGTCCTATCGAGCTCACGAGTGATAACATAAGCCTTAAGTTTGATTCAATTTATTATGCCGGAGAGGAGATCGAAAACACAGTTCTGTACGATAGTGGAATAGAAGGTGAGGATCCTATTACTCTTGAAGCAGGAACAGACTTTACAGTAAACGGCAAGATTAAGGGAACCAATGCAGGTAGCTACAATGTATCCATAACAGGAAAAGGAAACTATTCAGGTACAGTTTCAAATATGAAGTGGAACATAGATAAGATTCCTGTAATCGTAACTCCGGATGCTGATCTGACAAAGGTTTATGGTGAGGCTGATCCAACTATCAAATATAAAGTAGAGGTGAGTGAGCCTGACGAAAAGCCTGAAGACTATGTGGCACCGGTCATTCCTGAGGATGATATCAAAAACGGAATGTTTAAGAAGGGTATATTTGCGAGAACCTCCGGTGAGGCGGTCGGAAAGTATGCATATGATTTCTCTGATATCATTCAGAAGAATTCAAACTATGAAATAACAGTTGCGGAAAATTCACCTGAGTTTGAAATAACAAGAAAGCAGCTTACAGATGATGATGTCCTTGTTGTTGCAAAGCGTTCATCAGGTAAAACTGAAGAAAACGGTTTTGAATATGAGTATACAGGAAAGACTGTAGAAGCTAAATTCGAATTATACTATACAACCAGAGTGGTTGATGATAATGGTAAGAAAATAAGCAACGCATTTAATCCTGATGATCCATCGTCAGAGGCTAATGCTGCATACAAGCTTACTAATGATACTGATTATGCTTTTTATGGTGTTACAACATTAAAGAATCCTCAAGATGAACCGGTGGATGTAGAGTTCAGAGGAAAAGGAAATTATCAGGGTATTATCAATGACAAGTGGAATATCGTTGAAGGTACATTTAGAGTAAAAGAAAATGTATATGAAGGCGAGTATGATGGCAAGGAGCATAAGGCACTTGAGGTTCATCCTACACCTTCAAGTGAATATGAAAGTGAAAAAAAGGAATATCAGTATATTCTGATTAAAGACTTTGATAGAAAAACTCGCGCGAAAATAAACGGTGATCCTGAAGCAGCCTGGGAAGAGTATAAGGATCAGGCTGTATCAGAGGTTCCTATGCTCAAGGATGTAAACCTTGATGAGGACGGTGAAGAAAAGGATTACATAGTTTTATATAAGATAAGAATGAATGGCTATAAGGATTATATCGATGTTGCATATCCTTGTATTTCAAAGAAACCGGTTTTGCTTGAATCGGATGAGGTAGAAAAGGTTTATGATAATAATCCTGAAACAGACCCTGAGCTTACCTACAAGGATATCTCAGCCCAGATCGCTGAGGGTGAAACTATTGAGGGTATCGAGATATACCGTGAAGAAGGACAGGATGTAGGAAAGTATTCGATCGAATACAATCAGGATGAATTAAACGAGAAATATCCAAACTACTCATTCTATTCAAATGCTGCTTACTTTACAATCACAAAGAGAAAAGCGAGCATATCTGTTCCCGGAAATTATGAGAAGATATACTCAGAACCGCTTCCTGAAATTGAAGTAGTTTTTGAGAAAGCCGGAGACGAAGGAGTCGCTGAGGATGAAGGTGTAATTCCGGGCGACGAGGAGAAGATAGACTATGCTCTCAGATTCGTAAATGGAAATAAAAGAACTGACGGTGGAAGAACAACTGATGCCGGAGAGTATGACATAGAGATCAGTCGTAGAACTACTGACGAAAATTATGACCTCGTGTTAGGGGACATGGGTACCCTTACTATCAATCCGAAGGATATAAAGGAAGATTCTATTAAGATTCTATTTAATGGACATGATGATCCTTCGAGCTTTGAGTTTGAGTATACCGGAGAAAAAATAGAGCCACAGATTGCACTCAGCGATTTTGATGGTGATTATAACTATATGAGGAATGGAAAGGAAAAAGCCACAGGCGGTCCAAGAAAACCGGATTACCGAATAATCGGAACCGAATCTGCAACAGAAATGGGGGCTTACTATGTTCAAATCGAAGGACTCAATAATTATACCGGAACCACTTCAGTAGTTTGGACTATCCTTCCGTTTGGACTTTTTAACGAAACTGTATATAATGGTAAACCTCAGTCACCTGAGTTTTCAAAGGATTTTAATCCGGAAGA
This sequence comes from uncultured Lachnospiraceae bacterium, assembly GCA_902774725.1. Lineage (GTDB taxonomy): Bacteria > Bacillota > Clostridia > Lachnospirales > Lachnospiraceae > Eubacterium_Q. The sequence goes on along the minus strand of CACYJP010000001.1, from coordinate 16,551 downwards.
TTATAAGGATTTGTTTACTATTCAGTATTCTAGTGATAAAAAGGATTATTCAGATGAGCTCCCTGCATTTACCGATGTAAAAAGAGATAAAGATGGAGACGTCGATTCATATTATGTTTATTACAAGGTAACCTATAATCCTGATGAATATGGATACGAAGATCCGGATACAGAGACACCGAAGACATTTGATGGTATATTGGCATTTACTATAAACCCATATGAAATCAAGAATCCTTCTCTTTATGCGAATAAAGAGTATGATGCCAAGACAGATATCCTTGTGTATGATGTAATTGAAGCTCCTGAAATCGAAGGAAAATCCGAGGGCAATCTCATGATAACCTTCGTGGCTACACTGGACAGGGCTGATTCGAACAAGGTTCTTTATGATGAAGGTGAACTTGAGTTCGAAGATAGTTACCGTCCTGTTAAGCTGACTGATGAACAGCTTAAAGCAGTTAAGATACTCGAGTACGAAGGAAGTGCTGCAAATCCTGACAACTACACAGTAACATTTGACAAAGATAAAGAAGGACATATAGCAGGAACAAATGTTACAGTATTTTCTAAGTTACTTTATGATGTTAATTCAAAGTCAGAAGAATTCGATCATAAATCATATATCGCTGCTTCTGCAGAGAACAGAACATATGATGGAACCTGCTTTGTTGATTCACAAATTAAAGTAAAGACCGGTATCGAGGGCGAAGAAATAAACTTTACAGACGTAATTGGAACTGTTGAGTCTGGCGATGTAGAGTATGAGGAAAAGGACGAGCTTGCTGCTAAAGAGGTAATAATAACTGGTGTTGCAAACGGCGTTGGAGATACAAAGCTCGGAAACTATGTTTACGTTGATGAAAACGGTGATAAGCCTAACTATATCTATCTCTCTGATAAGAGATTTACAAAGGAGGAAGAAGCTCCGGATTACTGGGCAGGTGATCTTTTTGCAAAAGCAACTATCGAGCCGCAGCCTCTTACAGTAACAGCTGAAGATATAACAAAGGTTTATGACGGTAAGGAAGTTAAAGTAGAAGACGTTGTCGGTAAGATCGTCGGATTTGAAAATGTACAGGACGACGAAGTGGCAGAATACTATGCTGAAAAAATGGATACTGTTGTTGGAGTAACCATTGAGGGCAAGACAGTTAAGGACGCAGGTGTGTATAAGGTGAGTGCATCTATAGTAGATGAAGAGCTTGCCGGAATGCTTGAAGATAACGATAACTATGAGGTTCAGGAAGAGGATGCCAAGGTTGTTATCGCTCCGAAGGCTGTAACAGTAAAGGTTGAGGATGCTACAAAGAAGGCTGGAGAAGCTGATCCTACATTTAAGTATTCAGTAACAGGTCTTGTTGATGGCGAAAGCCTTAAGAATATCAAGGTTACACGTGTTGCAGGAGAGGACGCCGGAACCTATAAGGTCAGCGCAGCTTGTGATGCAGACAAAAACTATGAAATAACATTTGTAGACGGAAAGCTTACAATAACTGCTCCGGAGACAAACTACAAGAACGAGTGGGTTGACGGACAGTGGTACGATGCTGACGGCAAGACAGACTATGTACCTAAGGGAAGTTGGAAGCAGAATGCAAACGGCTGGTGGTTCGAAGACGAATCAGGCTGGTATCCGGTACAGTGCTGGCAGAAGATAGACGGACTCTGGTATTACTTCGGAGTTAGCGGCTATATGGCAGCCAGTGAGTGGATAGACGGCTGGTGGTGCGACGCTGACGGCGCTTGCAGATATGAGTATCAGGCTTCCTGGAAGCAGGATTCAAACGGCTGGTGGTATGAAGATACATCAGGCTGGTATGCTAAGAGCTCTTGGCAGAAGATAGATAATATCTGGTACTACTTCGGAAATGATGGTTATGTGGTAACAAATCAGTACGTTGATGGTTATTGGGTAAACTCTAACGGAGCATGGGCTGAGTAAGTAATGGTTTCACATATATAAAGATGAAGGAGTCAATGGTATGACCATTGGCTCCTTTTTTAACAATTGAATCATAATATCTAGACAAATAAAAGGTATAGTGGTACGATAATGCGTAGTAATAAACGAATATAATATTGAATAATAGTTTTAAAACAGAAATCGGATAGCAACGATTGCTATCCGATTTTTCTTCGTAGATTATTTAATTCTGCGAATCATTTTTTGCTAAATAATTCATTAATTTCTCGTTTATTTTATCAAAAATCTGCGTTATCGTCAACGCTTTAGTGTGCAAAAACACTAATAAACAGGCTAAAAATCTGCTTTTTCATTGATTAATAATTAACATTTTTTTAAAATGGTCAAAATAATGGTATAAGGAGAATTAAAATGCCAAGAAGAGGAGAAAACATTCGCAAGAGATCAGATGGTAGATGGGAAGGTCGCATCAAAGAAAAAACACTTGATGGAAAAACCAAATATAGGTCTTTATACGCACACTCATATGGTGAGTTAAGAAAAAAGATGAATGAATATGCGTCCACATCTAAATCCTTACAAAAGGGTGAAAAAACAGTAGACGATATAGCACTAGCGTGGTTAGAAAACAAAAAGGCACTTTTGAAATACTCAACATATGTAAAATACAAAAACATTTACTGCAATCATATTCAAAAATATATCGGAACAATTTCGTCCAAACATTTTTCAGAGGATGATTACTCTCACATCATTATGAGCGAATTCTTGGACGAAACGAAACTGGGAACTTTATCAAAAAGTACGCTAAACACACTGAAATATGTGCTTATACAGATCATCAAACAGATTGATCCTCTTTTGGATGTATCAATAATAAAAAATGATGTTGCATCAATAAAGACAGCGACGTCACCTGTTTCAGTATTCACCGAAACGGAACAAACATCATTAATGCATTACCTTACTACTGATATAGACATATATAAGCTTGGAGTTATTATCTGTCTCTTTACTGGTATGAGGCTCGGAGAAATATGCGCTCTGAAAATTGAAGATATTGACATCGATAATAAACTTATACATGTGCAGAGTACAGTTCAACGTCTGCCAACAGAAGACGGAAAAACAAAGCTATACTGTATGACACCAAAGACAAATAGTTCTATAAGAGATATCCCGATTTGTGATTATCTATTTAATCTAATGGTTACACATTTACATTCAGATGTATTTTTGCTATCACATAATAAACCGACGGATCCTCGAACTATGCAAAACAAATACAGAAAATATCTGCAAAAAGCTGGTATACGATATAGAAAGTTTCATACGCTGAGGCATTCATTCGCGACAAAATGCATCAGCAACGGAATGGATATAAAATGTCTCAGCGAAATCTTAGGGCATTCTGATGTTCAAACCACTCTAAACAAATATGTACATCCATCTCTAAAAACTAAACGTGATTCATTGAATAAATGCATGTCTATTAGTGGTCAAAATAATGGTCACATTCCCAACTAATTCAATAGTAACAACTTAATACATAAACTGATTCGCAGAATTAAATAATCTACGAACCAAAGGCAAACCTATCTAAAGGTAGGGACGCAAAGCTATAGGATCTAAATCATTGTTGAGAACATGATATGATAGCCAGCTACATCTGAGCGCATTACTATATCGTGGTAAAAGCGCCTTTTTTGTTTAAGGAGTATGAAGTGGCTAAGGTAAAAACAAAAAAGAAAGATAACAGAATATACATAAGAGTAAAACTATCTAAAAATGAAAAGCTTAATGAGAGAGAGTTTGAGTTTTTTCGTAGCAAATATGTTGCCGGATTGATCGAAGGGAAGATGAAAAAGAAAAATCTGCTTGAGTATACCAGTCCGGTTGGACAATCAGTGTTTGAAAGGCTCTTACGACCGATTACGAAGCATGAATTCTTTCTGATAATCGAGCATGCTATAGAGATGGAGAGAAGAGTTAATGAATCTGGTCTTGCCATGAATAAGCTTGATCTGGATATAAAGCATATATTTATAAGCGATTATACAAAAGAAATGCATTTTATTTATCTTCCGCTGGAAGGTGCTAAGGGCGGAGCGGGGATAATGAGATTTATAGATGAAGTTATTTATTCTGCCAGACCTGCTCTTGAAGGTGAACAGGATTTTGTATCTAGATTTGTATATTTTATTAGAAATCTACCTTCAATTGATTTTGATCAGATAGAGAATTACATATACAAAGAAGATAGAACGGTTCTTAAGAATGAGCCGAAAAGAATTGATAGAAATGGGGCATCAACAGGACAGGGCAATGGACAGATTTATGCAGCGACGTATGGTGTTCAAGGCCAGGCGGTAAGTATTAGTGGCCAACCTAATTATGCATTTCAAAATGGTGGTTACGTTGAACGGGCCGGAGTGTTAGTTGGTCAGAATGGTGGATTTGTTGGACAAAACACAGGATACGCTGGTCAGATTGGAAGATTTGCAGGACAAAGCGCAAACTATTCAACTAATCAACCACAAAATCAAGTGAACGGAAATGACGATACTATTTATCTCGATGAAGGTGCAACCGGAATACTGGATGATGAGTCAACTGGACTGCTTCAGGAAGACGATGAAAGTACAGGACTCCTGGCGTCAGAAAGTCGACAGGTAAGCTATCCCAAGTTATACAGAGTATTAACTGAAGAAACGATTGTGATTGATAAGGCGGTATTTAGAGTTGGGAAAGAAAAGAGCTATGCTGATTATTTTGTGAACAATAACAGTGCGGTCAGCAGGAATCATTGCGACATAATTGTAAGAGGTAACAGATATTTTGTTATGGATCTCAACTCTAAGAATAGAACATTTATAAACGATCATGTGATTCCTGTAAGACAGGAAACAGAAATTTTTAATGGGGATAAGCTTAGATTAGCGAATGAGGAGTTTGTTTTTTATACCGCTTAGTTTAAGGAGACAAAGTATTGAGATTTATAGCTACTGCAGATACAGATATAGGTATATCAAAAAAAACGAATCAGGATAGTGTTCTTGTGAAGCATGGAATGGTAGATGGAGTAGAAGTCCTGATGGCAATCGTATGCGATGGAATGGGTGGCCTATCAAAGGGAGAGGTAGCTAGTGCAACGGTTATAAAAAGGTTTTCAAGGTGGTTTGATGAAGAATTGCCTTACGAAATAGACAATTTATCCATGAGTATAATTGGCGCAAAGTGGGCACTTCTCTTGAAAGAGTTAAACTCAGATATTTTCCTATATGCGAGTAGGCAGGGTATTACAATGGGGACTACTTTTACTGGGATTTTATTTGTCGATGACCAATATGTAGTTGCTCATGTGGGAGATACAAGACTATATAGGATTTCTGATGGTATGTTTCAGATGACAGAAGATCATACATTTATAGCAAGAGAACTAAAAAAAGGAACAATAACTCCGGAACAGGCTAAAACTGATAAAAGGAGAAATCTACTTCTTCAATGCGTGGGAGCGTCTGATAAAGTAGATCCCCAGACAATTGTAGGACGAGCATTACAAGGAGTGTATATGATTTGTTCTGATGGATTTAGGCATGAAGTGATGCCGAATGAGATGCTTGGATATCTGAATTATGGTGCATTGGTTGACAAAGAGACTATGCACAGAAACGGAAGATATCTTATAGAGGTAGCAAAACAACGAGGCGAAAAGGATAATATTTCGGTATTACTTATAAAGGCAGACTAGGGGTTAAAAGGAAATGGCACAAATCGGATCAGTAATTGATGGAAAATACGAAATACTTACTGAAATTGGAAGAGGTGGTATGTCGATAGTATACCTTGCTATGGATACGCATCTTAACAAACAGTGGGCAGTAAAAGAGATCCGTAAAAAAGGAAATGGAAAAAATGACGAAATAATAGTAAACAGCCTCCTTGCCGAAGCCAATCTTATGAAGAGGCTTGATCATCCGTCGTTGCCTAGAATAGTAGACATCATTGATAATGGGCAAACTATCTTTGTAGTAATGGACTACATAGAAGGTGAGTCGCTTGACAAGATAATAAAAGAATATGGAGTACAAAGTGAAGAACTGGTTATAAGCTGGGCAAAACAGTTGTGCGATGCTCTGTCATATCTTCATTCACAAAAACCTCCGATTATATACAGAGATATGAAGCCGGCAAATGTAATGCTTAAGCCGGAAGGAAATATCAAAATAATAGACTTTGGTATTGCAAGAGAATATAAAGAGCTCAGTCTTGCTGATACAACTGTTCTTGGAACAAAAGGATATGCGCCTCCTGAACAGTATAGTGGTCAGACTGATGCCAGATCAGATATCTTTGCTCTTGGAATGACAATGCACCATCTCCTCACTGGAGTAGATCCGAGAAAAGGAGAAGCATATGCTCCGGTAAGAATGTGGAATCCGGAACTGTCGGAAGGAATTGAATTAATCATTGATAAGTGCGTTCAGCCGGCAGCAGAAAACAGGTATCAGAATTGCGGTGAATTATTATATGATCTGGAACACCCTGAACTGATAACGAGAGATTATAAAAGAAAACAAAAGAGAAAACTTAGATTGTTTATAGCGGCAGCTGTTTTATCAGTACTTATGTTGATATCAGGATTTGTTACTAAAGCTGTTGCGTCAAATATAAATAATAATAATTATGATGAGCTGGTCGGAGTAGGATCAGCAACAGATATAGACAAGAAAATTGATAATTATAAAAAGGCGATAAAGATATATCCGGACAGAATAGAAGCTTATGACAAGATGGCCGATGCATACGGTGAAGAGGGTTCATTTGGCGAAAAAGAAAATGCCGAAATAATGTATGTTTACAATTCCGGTAAAAATAATTTGGACAAAACAACACCTGAATATGCAGAGCTAAATTATAAGCTTGGAGCTATGTATTTTAATTACTACGATGGGATAGATGGCAATCCTGTTTTTTCGGACAGAGTACAGAAGGCATATTCATTCTTTGAAGAAAACTATGAGAATGTAGAGATATCAGAAGACTTTAAGAATAAAAACATATCCGATTGCTATTATCACATATGTTCATTTTATAAGAAGTTTATTTTTAAGAATACAGGAGAAGAGGCATCAAAAGAAAACTATGATGAGCTCTTTAAAACGATAAATGACACGTTGGCATCCGTTGGAAGTGCCAGTCCATTAGATCAGCTTAATCTGTACAATAGTATTCTTATGCTTATGTATGATCAAAGAATAAATATGGCACAGGTTAACGTTGAAGAAAATGATGTCCTCGAAATAATGGACAAAGTATATGAATATGCTAACGGAATTACTCCGCAGAAAGATCAGGCCAAAAACCTGAAGGAACAAATACTGGAAAAATATCAAGAGTACAGAGAAGCAATTACCAGAGCATATGAGAATCATGAGGAGAAGTAATATGGCAGGAACTTTTTCTACTATTTCATTAATATCGTTTATTGCTGCCGGAGTTTTCTTCGTACTTGCTGTTGTTTTTTGGATAGTTTTTCATATTCCTTCGGTTATAGGAGACCTTTCCGGTAGAAATGCAAAGAAGAATCTTAACGCTATTCGACTAAACAATGAAAAAACTGGTAATAAGGCTTATAGACCGAGCAAAACAAACCTTGAAAGAGGAAAAATAACTTCGCCGATCGAGCCCAATGTTGGTGTAAACGAATATCAGAATGTTCAGACGGATATGGTTGGGACCGGAGTGTTAAATGAAAGACCATTGCCGACAACTGAAAGTTCTGAGGCAGAGACAACGATGCTTAATGCGGTGACGACAACAGAACCACTCAGCGCCGAAGATGCTGAAAATGAAACCACGGTTTTGGCGTCAGATGTAAATGCTTATGAGAATAGAACAAACGCTCATAGTATAAGCATTATAGATGAAGAAATGATAGTTCATACAAACGAGGAAGCGTTATGACAGCAGAGGGAAAATATAAGAAAGCATGGGTGTACTCATTGATTGCTCTATGCTTGATGCCAGCAACATTTTTATTGATGCCGATTGCGGCGAAAATGTCTTCGTCATCAAAAAAGTGGCCGCTTATAGTGGTGGGAATGGTGTTCTGGGTTTCACTTATTTCCGGAATTGTAACATTTGTTATAGCGGCGATAAAGCGAAAAAAAGAGTATCCAATAAAAGGTGAAAGCGTAGGATTTCTAGGATTCTTTGGAAACGTAAAGCTATCCTACATAGATACGGTGTTTATTATGTCAGTCATATGGCTGGTAGTTAATATAGTTTCAAAGAATACAAGTAACTATGCAATTTATATAAATATATTCTTATTAATCGTATCGTTTGATTTACATTGTCTATTTAGCAGTAATTTATACAGATACATTACTAACGGGGAAAAGGAGAGTGAAAGATTATGAAAGGAAGAAAAGGGCGACTTAATCAGAGAATACTGGCCATTATGATGGCGGTTATTATGATGATCAGCATTATATCATCATCTTATCCGGCAGCTGCAGCACCTTCTGATAATGCTGTTACGGTTGTTGTAAGTAATAATGGTTCACCTGTTGTTAATGCGTCAGTGAGCTATCAGGTGGTGTTGGCGTCTGATGAAAGTCAGGTGATATCAAGCAATACTGTTCCTACAGATAATAATGGTTATGCAGTTATCATAGGTCAGGAACAGTGTACTGATGAGTACAAGCTTTATGCGACTATCACAAAGGATAATTTTGAGAATGGTAGCGTTGACGGAGGAACTATTACTACCGGAAATGAAAGCTTTGATGTTTCGTTAACAAAAAAGAAGGCGGATAGTGGCATGGTTAAAGCTGCTTCAGGTCTTGTGTACAATACCGGTAATCAGAATCTGGTGAGCTTTGAAGGTGATCCTGGACGTTATAGTGTCGAGTACAAACTTGATGGAGTTAGTACCGGAAGTTCGATTCCACAGGGTAAAAATGCCGGTGATTATGAGGTTTATTACAAGATAACAGATAACACTGGTGCGTTAGATCCTGTTGATAATACTATAACTGTAAATATTGCGAAGAAACCACTGGATATAACAGTAACTCCTCCGACAAATTTGATGTATTCAGGAAACGAACAGACTTTATTGCCGAATAATTGTATATCAGGCGTGCAGGCTGGAGATGTTGTGTCTTTCTCGGAAGATGGAACAAGTTATTCGGGTACATCTCCAAAGGGCAAAGATGCAGGTGATTACACTGTATATGTAAAAGTTGATAGAAATGATTCAAACTACGAGGTGTTTAATAAAAGCTATACTGTAAGTATTTCAAAACAGAAGCAGAATTTTAAATTTGAGTTAAAAAATGAGGATGGAGTGATATTACAGCCGAAAGCTACTCTAGAATTTGATAACCAAAGAGTAGAAAACTTTAATAATCCTCATTATTACGAATTATTGTTTACTGATTTGACTTCGCTTTCAGAAGGAAAAGTTGATTATAAGGTTGATTGCGTGAAAGAGTCTGAAGAGGACCCATTTGCTTCTATAACAGAAGATGGAAAGCTGAAGTTTACAGATTCCGGAAAGGTATCTATTACAGTTACACTTCATGGAGATGGAAAGAATATTGATGATGAAGTAAAGGTTTATTCGCTTGAAGTATCTGCGGTTAAATTGATTTATTTTAGCGAAGATAAAAACTATGTTATTTCTTCAAATAATAATGTGGCATCTATACAGCAGATTTCTACTATTCCATCAACTATTGATAAAAAAAGAATTGGTACAGTTACATATAGTATGGAGGGTGCTGATAATACAGGCCTTGGAATAGTAGCGAATTCTGGGAAAATAACGGTAACAGATTATGAAAAGCTTTGTAGCGCTGTTGATAAGGCTGAAAACAAAAAGTTGGCGGTGACCGTTAAGGCTAAGAAAGCAAGGAATTGGAGATATAATTTCGAGGATGAGGCTAGTTATATTCTGAATATCAGTTATGCATCTGCTCCGACGGGGGACTTTGAGTTAGATGGTACTCTGGGGGATGCTGGCTGGTACACCAGTGATGTAAAGATAAGTATTAGTGACTACAAAGTCGCAGATAAGATTAATAGCGGAGCGACGGGCTTTACTGATACATATACAGTTACAGAAGATAAGGAATACTCTGGTGAGAACTCTGTTAAACTCTATCTTCAAGATACAAGAGAAGATACAGAGGGACAGATAACTGCACAGAAGACTGTCCAGGATTTCAAGATAGATAAAACAAAACCGGTTATTGCTTATTCACTTGATAAAGAGAATGAAAATACAAAATCAATAACATTTACTGTAACAGAAAAGAATTTCGATTCACAGAGAATTACTATTTCCCAGATCGATAGCGATACTTTTGTTTCAAGAGATATAAATGGAAAAGAGGTATCTCTTGATCTTGAATATATGCTTCGTAATGGAAAATGGGAAAAGGGTGAAGGAGATAAGCATACTCTTACATTAAAAGCAAAAGATGATCTGGTTGATGCTATTTATTCGTTCGATATTGATTGTAAGGATGAAGCAGGAAATGATGCAGATACCTGTAGTGTGGAAGAGTTTATAGTTGATTATTCGGGACCATATATTGATCCGGATGTTGCGGTTACTTATTCAACACCACTTAATAAGACAATATTATCAAATATCACGCTTGGTTTCTATAATCCAACAGTGAAGATTACATTTACTGCATATGATGCTATTACCGGTGTAAAGGATTTTACATGGGGATATAAGCGAGAGAGTGGTGCAAGTGATATAAATCTGGATAAGTACACTGACAAAACTGTGGCTGCAGTTCAGGATAAAACAGATAAATCAAAGTATACAGCTACTATCGAGCTTCCGCTGTCAGAGGCAAAACAGCTAAGAGGTAGTATATCATTCAAGGCAACGGATAACAAACAGAACACGAGTTATGAATACGATGATTCTAAGAAGAATGTTTTTGTTGTCGATACAATTTCCCCGACTAGTAGCATTGAGTATTCTGATGCAAGCAAAGTAGTAGGAAATAAGTCTTTATATAACAAAGATCTTGTTGTAACTCTTACGGTTGAAGAAGCAAACTTCTTTGCTGATGATGTTGATTTTAGAGTGACGAAAGATGGTGCTCCTTATACTTTTGGATACATATGGACTGATAATAAAGATAAGCACACTGCGGAATTGACAATACCTGCACTTCCTGATCACTCCAATGATGGCGTGTATGTATTTATGGTGGACTATAAAGATAGAAGTAATAACAAGATGACTTCATACACATCTTCACCTAAGGAATACATAATTGATACTACGCCACCATCAATAAGCGTTTCTTATTCAAATACAGAACCTGCAAATACTATGGAGGATGCGGACGGAAACAGCAGGCAATACTTCAATGGTGATCAAATAGCAACTATTACTATTACCGAGAGAAACTTTGATGAAAACGAAGTGGATTTTGGAATATTAGCTAAAGATGTTCAGGGAACAGAACTGAATGTTGACAGTTATATATCAAAAGATGGCTGGCATTCAGAATCCGGTGATCGTCACGTAATGTATATAACTTATCCGGGCGATGCAAACTACACATTTGATGTGGACTACACGGATCAGGCAACAAATAAAATGGAGAATTACAATCCGGATTATTTCACTGTTGATAAAACTGCTCCGACAAATCTTTATGTAACATATAGTACAAGTGTTTTAGATACAGTATTACAGAATATATCATTTGGATTCTACAATGCAAAAACTACTGTAACTATTACTGCAGAAGATGCAACATCACCGGTTAACAAGTTTAAGTATGAATATGTTAAAGCTAGCGGTGTAAGTGCCGTAAATGCTGAGCTGCTTAATCAGGCGATTGATAATGCAAGCATAACTTATTCGAATAATAATAAGACAGCTACAGCAACGTTTGAAATACCACAGGGCGTTCTTACGAACTCGAATCAGTTTAATGGAACCGTTGATTTTTCAGCAATCGACAGAGCTGATAATGAGTCAAGTACTCATCAGGAATCAAAGAGAATAGTTGTGGATAACATAGCTCCTAATGCAAATGTTTCATATAACAATCCTGTTAATGTTGATGGCGGTATTTCATACTTTGATGATTCCATCACCGCAACTGTAACAATTAACGAGGCAAACTTCTATGCAGAAGATGTTCAGATCTCAGTTACAAAAGATGGTGGTAATTATCCGGTTAGTGCAGCATGGTCAAACAACAGTGTCGATACTCATGTTGGTACATTTAATATGACTGAGGACGGGGAGTACAAGGTTAATATTACTTATACTGATAAGTCTCGTAATTCGATGGCAAACTATTCATCTGAGACTATGATTATTGATACTGATAAGGATGCCGTAGATCCGATTATCAGAATAAATGGAAAAGACGATATAGATGGAACTGCATATAAGGACAAGTGTGTTCCTTCAGTAGAATTTGAAGACGATAACCTTGATGACTATGAGATATCTCTTGTCAGAACAAGAATGGATGAAAAGAATCTTGATGTTAATGATCTCTACATAAAGGATCATGTTAAAGTCTCTGACACAAAGGGTGAAGGCGAGTTTGATGAATTCAAGAAGATTCAAGATAACGATGGAATATACACACTCTCAGTGAAAATGTCTGATAAGGCTGGTCATGAGAGAAGTTCTGAAGCTACATTCACAGTAAATAGATATGGTTCTGTTTATGTATTCAGTGATTATCTGGTTGATCTTATAGCCGATGGTGGAAAATATGTACAGGCTGTAGATGAGGATCTTATCATCTCTGAGTATAATCCGGATAAACTGGTCGAGAAGTCTCTGAATATCGAGATATCAGCTGATGGAAAGCCGGTTGAGGACAGACTTGAGGATAAGGTAACACCGGAAATCAATGATAAGGTAACCACCGGTAATAGTGGATGGTATCAGTATGATTACACCATAGACAAAGGAAACTTTGCGAAAGATGGTGTATACAAGATGGTTGTTTCTTCAAAGGATAAAACAGGAAATTCTCCGGAAAATACCAACTACGAAGATAAAACAATTCTCTTCAGAGTTGATAGTACACCGCCGGAAATTAGCTCAATATCCGGACTTGAAGATAAAATCATAAATGCGACAGATGTAGATGTAAACTATACAGTTTACGATGCAATCGGACTGAAGAGTCTTAAGGTATACCACGATGGAGAAGAAGTAGAGAATATAACAGATTTCTCAGAGGATGCTAATAATTATTCAGGAACTATTTCACTAAAGGAGTCTAGTTCTGAACAGAAAGTAAGAATTGTAGTAGAAGACTTAGCAGGAAATATCACTGATACAGCATCAAAAGACTTTAATAGTGCATATGATTTTAATGAATCAGTAACAGTATCTACGAATTTCTTTGTTCGCTGGTTTGCGAATAAACCGCTTTTCTATGGATCGATAGGTGGATTCATAGTATTGATCGGTGCAATAGTTGGATTTATAGCTTTGGCTAAGAGACGTAAGGAAGAAAGATAAATGTTTACACTTCAAGAAAAAGGAATAATACAAGAACTTGAGTGCGGAAATAACTTTGCGTATGTGTTGATAGACAATCAACATTTTATCAACACAGACTACAAAGTTTTACTGAGTCAGACGAATGAAATTTTTGTTCGTTGTATGAAGCTTAGTTATAACGGACATATAGGTTTGTTTTATGAGACTGAAGATTATACACCATTTACCAAGATGTTTACGCAGATGACATCTGATAATCTGATAACTATAGCTTCAAATCTATTCTCTGCAGTTATCGAGGTTCAGAATAATGGATTTCTATCGAGTCAGAATATTGATATAGCCTGGAATAGGATATATGTCAATCAACATACACTCAAAGTTAAGCTTGTGTATGTTCCGGTTGATTGTGGCGTTTTCGATAGCTTTGCGGAGTTTGAAAGTGAACTAAGATCAAGCTTTATTAAGCTTGCAAATGGATTGGTTATAGAAAAAACTCCGAGATTAGATAAGTTTATTCTTGATTTATCAAATGGCTCTCTTTCACTAAAGGATCTGTTTAATAGAACGAGAGGAGAGGGGACGGATATCCTTATTGATCCAACATACGTATCCAGAACCGTATCAACAGATACATTCAGAGATACAGACAATTATAAGCTTGTTGCAATAGGGGCGCCGGGTGGACACTTTGAAATCGTTCTAGATAAAGAAAATATATTGCTTGGAAAAAAACAGGACATTGTGGATGTGTGTATTCCATTTAATAACATGATAAGTAGAAAGCATTGCAGAATCTTTAAGGAGGGCGGCCACTATTACATAATGGATGTGGGTAGTGCCAATGGAACAAGAATTAATGGATTCAAAATCCCGAAGGATCAAAAATATCCTTTTAAACGCGGTGATATTATCAGACTTGCAGATAGTGATTTTCAAGTAGTTTAAAGAAGGTAGATAAACGATTATGCCAAAGCCAAGAGTAATAATAGCAGATTTAGATATAAATTATATAATTCCACTCCAATTGAAGTTTGTAAATGATTTTTTTGAGAGAGTGGATATGGAAATAATAACGGATGTTAATTACTTTAATGCGTTATTTGAGACTCCTCAAAAGGTCGACATACTAATAGTTTCAGAAGAAATGTACTCAATAGCACTTCAAAAGCATAATATCTCTTATACATTTCTTATGGTTGAACAACTGGAAGAGGGTGGCACGGGAGATTTGAATGTGAAGAGGCTATTCAAGTACACCAGTGTTGGAGAGATATTCAATGAGATAGTTAGTCAGAGTGCGGGCGTCTTGAGTAGTGCAGGTGAAGAAAAGAAGGGTACCCAGATAGTGGTTGTCACATCTGCCTATGGTGGAGCTGGGAAGACCTCTGTTGCGATGGGGATAGGTGCATGTCTTACTAAAAACTATAAGAGAGTCCTTTATGTGAATGCTAGTAAGCTGAACGTATTTCAGTATTTACTTGATAATAAGGCCCCCATATCTTCGCAGGAAGTATATGCCAAAATGATAAATCCTAATCCGCGCATATACAACGATATCAAACATACTATCAGGTATGAACAGTTCAGTTATCTGCCACCGTTGAAGGGTTCACTTATGTCTCTCGGTATTCATGAGTCATTTTTCGAAATGTTTATTAGATCAGCACAGGAAAGTAAGGATTTTGATTACATAATTGTGGACATGGATAGTACTATTGACAGCTATTCGACACAGTTAATAGATCTGGCTGACAGAGTGATTATTGTTACAGAACAGAGCAGGAATGCAGTTTTTGCGACAAATATATTTATATCAAATATAAATGGGGTTAATACTGATAAATATATATTTGTGTGCAATAAGTTTAATAAGGACTCATATAATGCGTTTGTTTCACCTGATTCCGGAACGAAGTTTAGTATCAATGAGTTTATTGAAATGTATAACACATTTGAAAATGTTACTTGTTCGGAGTTATCGGAAAAAACAGGAATAAGAAAAGCTGCATTTCTTATAGCTTAGGAGAAGGGTATGAGCGATAAAGTAATAGTTACATTTTGTTCGAATGTAAAGAAAATCAAAGTGGACCTAGAGGTTCCAACCGATATAACGACAGTAGAACTTCTAAAGGCACTTAATTTTGCTTTTGATTTGGGAGTGGATACTTCAGATATAAAACAGTGCTTTCTGAAGATGGAGAATCCGATAGCTTTGATGAGAGGAAATAGAGTGATTTCGGATTATAAGATAAGAAACGGAAGTGTTATTTATTACGGTTAGGTGGGGCAATGTTAAATCAGTTTAGGGTTACGATATCAAATAACAAATTATATAAGGAGATAAATCTTCCGGTTGAAGCTGCAACTTATTCAATTGGAACGACAGTTGATTCGGATTATCGTTTGAGAAGAGAATTTTTCTTTGAAGATATAAAGCTTATCTTCATGAATGATAATGGGAACTGGTCACTTATGAGTTCTGACAATATCTATATCTCTCTGGATGATGCCAGAAAGATGTTAAATGTCAGACTTAATCATGGTGATGGATTTGATGTTAAGTATCAGGATTCCGGAAACACGGTATTCCGACTCGAGTTTGGCGTTGATTTTGACAGCCGGATTAAGAGTTATGAGCGTAGAATAGATATCTCCGGTATGAACAATATACTGATTGGAACGCGTAGTAATAACAACATAATAGTAAAGAGCGAGTACTTATTGAATGATTGTATTGAACTCATAAGAAATGGAAAGGACTTTGATATAAACATTCGTGGGCTTACTTATGGTGTTTATATTAATGGAAATAGGGTTAGTAGTGGAACAACTATAAAGAATGGTAATTTCTTTGCAATATCAGATGTTTCATTCTATCTGAGGAATGATGCTCTTTGGACTGAGGCAACAGAGTCTTGTGTACCGAATGGGCTGAATTATAGGGATTATTTGAATAAGAATAACTATCCTGTTTTTTGCAGAAACTCAAGAATACAAAAGGTTGTTGATGAATCAGACATTGAGATACTTGATCCGCCTGCAAAACCTACTAAACCAAAGAGTAATCTGCTTATGACGATTCTTCCTTCGATGG